>JBAZRU010000763.1:0-3488 GCA_041662805.1 Candidatus Hydrogenedentales bacterium
TCCACTGCTCGATTTCGACCGGTTGCTGATGATCCGGCGTCGCGCCGACCGCATGGGCCTTCCCCGCAATTTCCACGGCAACGACGATCTGCCACCGGCCGGGTATGACAACGCGCTCGTGACGCTCTCGCTGCCGTCGCTTGACGGTAAGATCGATACCGTCTTCCAACCCACGGATGGCCGCTTTATCGGCGACCCAGACCTCCACTACGACGCGCAAAAACTCCTGCTTTCCATGCCGGACGCGCAAGGACGCTGGGGGATTTCCGAATTGGACTTGAACACGGGAATCGCGACGAACCTGCCGCTCATCGACGAACCGGATGTCCACAACTACGACGCGTGCTACCTACCCGACGAACGCATCATCTTCACCTCGACGGCGCCCTTTGTTGGCGTGCCGTGCGTCGGGGGAAGCTCCAAGGTTGCTAACCTCTACCTGTGCGATCGCGACCAACGCATCCGCCGCCTGACGAACGATCAAGACCACAATTGGTGTCCGGCCGTGCTGGACAACGGGCGCGTCCTCTATCAACGGTGGGAGTACGCCGACATCGCCCACACGTTCACGCGCCTGCTGTTTCACATGAATCCCGACGGACGCGGCCAGATGGAATACTACGGAAGCAATTCGTTCTGGCCCACCGCCATGTTCTACGCCCGCCCGATTCCCGGTCATCCGACGAAGGTCATCGCCGTCGTCGGCGGCCATCACGACGCGCCGCGCCAGGGCGAACTGGTCATCTTCGATCCGGCCCTTGGCCGTCATGAAGCTGACGGCGTTGTGCAGCGGATTCCCGGTTACGGCGAGAAAGTGGAGCCCGTAATTCTCGACGGGCTGATCGGCGCGAGTTGGCCCCGCTTTCTCCACCCATTTCCCCTGAGCGAGAAATACTTCCTGGTGTCCTGCAAGCCGAGCAAGACCGCCGACTGGGGTATCTACCTCGTGGATGTGTTCGACAATTTCGTCTTGCTTCATGAGGAGCCGGGTTACGCGATGCTCGAACCAACCCCGTGGCGGACCACGCAACGGCAACCCATCGTCCCGGACGTGGCCGACCCCACGCAAAAGGACGCGACGGTTTTGTTGGCCGATGTCTATTGCGGGCCAGGACTGGCGGGCGTGCCGAGAGGCACGGTCAAGGCGCTTCGGCTCGTAAGCTACGACTTCACGTTTCACGGCATGGGCGGAGAACCGGACCGCGTCGGACTCGACGGTCCCTGGGACGTAAAACGAATCCTCGGCACGGTGCCGGTCGAATCCGACGGTTCCGCCAACTTCCGAATCCCGGCTTGCACCCCCGTGTCGCTCCAACCCCTCGATGCGGACGGCAAGGCCTTGGCGCTGATGCGAAGTTGGCTGACCACCGCACCCGGCGAAGTGCTCTCCTGCGTTGGGTGCCACGAGAAGCAGAACATGGCCGGAGTTTCGGCCACCATGCGGCAGGCCTTTCGTCGTGAGCCTTCTCCCATCAAGCCCTGGTATGGCCCCGCGCGTGGGTTCTCGTTTGAGCGCGAGGTGCAGCCCGTTCTCGATGCCTACTGCGTAAGTTGCCATCACGGCGGCCCGCTTGTCGATGGGCGGACAACTTTCGACCTGACCGCTCGGCCCGCCGAGAGAATTCCGTCGTCCTTCGAAATGTATTTCTCGCCGTCCTACATGGAACTCCGCCGTTGGGTGCACACGCCAACGTTGGAAAGCGACGCGCACATGCTCCCGCCTCGCGCATTCCACGCGGATACGAGCGCGCTGATTCAGATCCTGCGCGATGACCACTACGGCGTGCGCCTGAATGAAGAGGCGTGGGACCGCCTCATCACGTGGATTGACTTGAACGCGCCATTCCACGGCGCATGGCGGGACGTTGTCGCCAGCAATCCAAGCAAACTCGCCGCGGCCCTGCACGGCGCGGAACGGCGCCGCGAATTGCACAGGCGCTACGCCGGCATCGACGAAGACCCCGAAGCCATCTACCCGCCCGCCGTGCTCGAAACGCAGCCTCCTCAGCCTATCGAGTCAACTCAGGCCCTGCCTGCCGCCGAAGCACAAGCCGCGGCGCCGGCGCAAACGGTGGGGGAGACCTTCCCCCCGGATACCAGAATCAACACGCCCATCGTGAGCGTGGAGGTCGCCGACGGCGTGTCCATCGAACTGCTTCGGATCGAGCCCGGACAATTCATCATGGGTTCGGACTATGGTTACCCGAACGAACGCCCCGCGCATCTTGAGACTGTCGAGAAGGCTTTTCTTATTGGCAAAGTTGAGGTGACCAATCGCCAGTACCGCTGTTTCGATCCCTTACACGATAGCGGCTTGGAGACGGGGGAGGTCTATCAGTTCGGCGATGACGAGCGCGGGTTTACGCGCAACCGGCCCGAGCAACCCGTCGTACAAGTCTCCTGGGACAGTGCCATGGCCTTTTGCGAATGGCTGTCCGCAAAGACAGGCAGCACCTTCACCTTGCCCACGGAAGCGCAATGGGAATTCGCATGCCGGGCAGGCACCACGACTCCCCTCTGGTACGGCACCCTCGACGACGACTTCAGCCGCTTCGCTAACGTTTCCGATGCAACCCACCACTCCGTCTACTATCCACACGAGCCGAACGCGCTCCCGCCCTGGCGTCCCGCAGACACCCGGTTCGACGACCACTGGCGCGTGTCAGCGCCCGTGGGAAGCTTCGCGCCCAATCCGTGGGGCCTCCACGACACGCACGGCAACGTCGCCGAATGGACCCGCTCCGTCTACGTGCCCTACGCACGGACGCCCGCCGAAAACCAAAGCGCCGATTCACCCTCGCGCAAAGTAGTCCGCGGCGGCTCCTGGCTCGACTACCCCAAACGTGCCCGCTCCGCGTTCCGCCTGCACTTCGAGCGGTCCCAAGCCATCCACGACGTCGGCTTCCGTGTCGTATGTGAAATCAAGGCAGACACGAACTAACACCTTGGCATCTCTGGCATCTCGGATGTCCTTGGAGTCCATCGGGCCAACCGTTCCACGGCGGCGTTCCCCTCGTGTCCAGCATCTACCGAATAGGAATCTCGACTCGCTTCGTCGCCACGATGCGCACAGGGCCCAGCAGTCCCGATGCCGGCAACGGCGTAAACCCCACCGGCCCGCGGAAGCTTGCCGAATAGGGCGTGGTGCCGCGCCCATAGTGAGCGACCAGGTTCTCGGGAATCGGCACGGGTTCCGTAAGGCCGCTGGCGCGATTGATGAGGGTGTTGGTGACGAAGATTACCAACCGGTTGCGGCCGGGGCGTGCGGCTTTGGTGATCTCAAGGAGTTGCCCGCGCATCCAGCAGGTTCCGACCTTGCTATCATTCAGCTCAACCTCCGCCACATTGCCCACCTGTCCCAAATCCAAGTGCAGCGCAAGACCGGACGCCAAGTATTCCCGGCGCAGCGTGAAACTTGTTTCATACCGGCCTGTACCGCTGAAGTGCCTCGTGGCAGGATTCTCGGTCCAGGAGACAAGCTCCGTAAG
>JBAZRU010000764.1:0-3449 GCA_041662805.1 Candidatus Hydrogenedentales bacterium
TTCGGCAGATTCGTGTCGCTGAACGCGCCACCGGGTTCGGTGATCGGCAGGGCCATGCGCACTTCCACTTCGCGCACCGCGCCCAGCGTGCCGTCGTTGACGAGCGACTCGATAGCCAGAGTCTGTCGGTTGAATCGGTAGTTGTGGTCCTCGACCAAGGCGAGTCCAGTCATCTGCGCCAAGGACGAAAGCGTTTGGAACTCGGCGTTCGTGGGCGCGACAGGCTTTTCAACGATGACGTGCGCGCCTGCCTTGAGGCATTCGGAAACCAACGCCACGTGCGTGTGCGGGGGCGTCAGGACGTGCACCACATCGGGCTTGGCTTCTTCGAGCATGCGCACGTGGTCCGTGAATGCATGTTCCGCGCCAAAGCGGTTCGCGGCGTATCGGGCGAGCGCGTTGGACAAATCGCACACGGCAGCGAGATGGGCGCGCCGGGTGTGTTGGAGAAACCGCAGGTGCTCCGCGGAGATCTGGCCCGCGCCGAGCACGGCTGCGCGCAAAGGCGTTGGTATGACGCTGGTACTCACGATGGCCATAGTGCTCCATCCATCATTGGTTTGAATCCCGATTGATTTCCGCTTGGCGCTGCGTCCGCTCCCAGGTCTGGGGCTTCTTGGTGAAGACGAGCTTGAGATAGAAAGGAATCTTCCAGAGAAGAAACAACGGCGCGGCAGCGAGCGCGAACCAGACGCGGGCGGGCGCCTTGCTCAGTATCAGACCCGAAGCGACGTAGAGGGCAATGACGATTCCGCAGGCGATCAGCGTTGGCGCGAAGGCCGGTTGCAGGAGGATGGATATGGCCAGCAGCAGAAGTTCTAGAAACACGAGCAACGACAATGGCGGCACGAGGAATTCGAGAATCGCATCGAGAAAGCACCACCGGGGCGCGCGCAGAAAGGCCTTCACCAGGCGCGGCAGCGACAGTGCGATGAGATTGAACCGGCCCGATTCCCAGCGGCGGCGCTGCGGATCGGCCTGCGCGTTGGAGGTCGGCATTTCGGAGATGACGATAGCGTGCGGCGCGTACCGGACGCGGATGCCGTCGAGCAACAGGCGCATTGAGAATTCCATGTCCTCGACAATCGAATGGGCGGGCCAGCCGGTGCGCAACAGCAGCGAGGAGCGGAAGGCCATGCCGTTGCCTTTCAAGTCGCCGGTGCCGCCCCAGAAGGTGCGGCCCGCGGGCCGTAGCCCGTTGACCAGGGAGAACGCGGCAAAAGTGAGGGCCGTGCGCCAATTGGCCTCGGGGTTCGAGACGCTGTGGAAACCCTGTACGGCGGAGACGGACTCATCGGCGAAGGCAGCGGATATCGCCCGGCAAAAGTCCGAGTCCACTTGGGTGTCCGCATCCACGATGGCGATGATGTCTGAGGCTTCCAGGCGGGACCGCTGATCTTTGAGGAACCAATCGAGCGCCTGGCCTTTTCCGCGCAAGGAGAGGTCGCGGCGTTCGAGGGCGACGGCGCCCGCTTCGATGGCCGCCTGCGCCGTACCATCGGAACAGTTGTCGGCGATGACGAAGATGTCGAGATTGTCTGGGGGGTAGTTGGCGGACTGGACATGCTCGACGCACGCGGCGATCTGGAGTTCTTCGTTGTGCGCGGGGATGACGACGGCAATGCGCAAGGCAGGAGCATCGCCGATGGGTTTGCGGTGAAGCAGAAATGCGCCAAGCGTCAGGAACAGCAAATAGCTCGACACAACAACAAGATACGCCACCGCGCACGCCAGGATGATACTGATTGCTATCATGGCGTCCTCGTCGCGTGTTCTGTAACTATTCCCTGCGGCATAAGCACGCACAGTCTATAGGAAGGAGGGCGAGTTTTCTAACCTGACCGTTGAAAGGTCTGATTGAAGGTTGCTTTTCCTAATTCGAGTGCACAACTTAGCAGAAGCTAGTTTCCAGCGAATGTCAACGGGAGGGAATTTGGACCAGTAGCAAGTTGCCACGGCAAGAGCCATCTATCTTCTTCCTTGAGATTGGTTGATCCCCGATTCATGTATCGAATCTCGGCTATGAGGGGTAACGTGAGCCACTGAGACCTGTTTTGTGCCTATTTAGTTTGAGAGTTCATCGGTTGATGTCATTCTGGTAAGAGGTCTGAATCGGCGCATATGGGGGTATGTCATGTCAAAATTGAGCAAGGGCATTGTGGGGATTCTGAATTTGGCGATGGCTTCGGCTTGGCGATGGATTTGCACAAGGCGAAAACATGAAGAATCTGGAATTACACTTCACATAGTGAGCACTGGAGACGTTAAGGTCACCATCGACAAGAGTCAGGGTAAATAGTTGACAAATTTGACTTTTTCACAGAGAGACCGTGGGCGCTACGATTCGCCGCTTCTTTTGCGCGACTATCACTGCCAAATGGTGAAGAGCTTTGGGTAGAACCCCCACCTGGGGAAAGCCTTGACTTGGACTGCCGCCCAGGCTATGCTCCTGAGCGATTACTAGGATTGTGTTAATAGGGGGGATGCGCAGTGACGTTCGGCACAATGACCGTCTCAGAGCACTCAATTGTGGAACACTTGAAAATGTTACAGCAGGTAATTTCGCGACTCGCGGGGAATAGCTCAAGCTGTAAGACATGGTGCGTCACGCTGACTACGGGCGTAATTGCTGTGGCAATCAATAAGGAACGCCCCGAAGCCCTCATTGTCGCGTTGATCCCCATCCTGGTTTTCCTAGTGCTTGACGCATATTATCTTGCACTGGAGAACGCCTTTCGAAACGCCTATTCAAGGTTCGTGGCAAGTGCGCGCGGGGATGTCACAACCCTGGAGAGTCTCTTCGTTATTGAACCGGTTTACAGTCGAGGCAAAGTCATGGATACGTTGGTTCGTGTTGTGTCCTTTTCGGTTTTCCCGATGTATTCTATGCTTGCGGGCTCGGTGGTTGTGCTTATTGTCTGTGCGGCATAACTTATAAATATAGAGATGCGCCTATCGCGTTGCTCGGTCGTCGGAAGCGCCCAATATGTAATCTGTTGAAAAGCAGTGGACCAGATTGATAGCAGCGAAGTGCTTGTAGTAGTCTACGAGTCGTTAAGGGGGTGGGTAAGGGCGTGTGCCTGTTCAGGCTCCTGATTAGTGCCGGGCTAGGGTTTGAGGTAGGCAATCTTGCGGAACGCAAGAGGTGTTGCGGAAGTGGTAAAGAACATGGGCAGCATCCGTGGGAAGAGTCCTGTTCCTTGTGACGTGGCATTCTCTTTTCAAGGAAAGGAACTTGCAAATAAGACCTTGGAGGCAAAGGCATTGCTTGAGAGTAGGGGCGTGAGTTGTTTTCACGATTGGCGAGGAAGTGTAAAGGACGATAGTGGTCGTTTAGCTCCCAAGTTGGCCAAGCAATATAAAACTGCACTGTTATGCGTGATCTTTGTAAATTCCAGATACTTTAAGGAAAGGTACCCCAGATACGAGTGGTCCATAATCATGAATCG
>JBAZRU010000765.1:0-509 GCA_041662805.1 Candidatus Hydrogenedentales bacterium
GTGGAAGACGTGCCCGGCCCCCCCAAGGTTAGCACGAATACCTCGTCGTACAAATAGACCGTGCCTATCAGAGACATGATTGAACAGAAGACGAAGATCGGCCGCATCAGCGGTAGGGTGATGTGCCATATCTGTTGAAGCTTGCCTGCCCCGTCGATCGTCGCGGCCTCGTAATACTGCGGCCCGATACTCTGTAGCCCGGCCAGCATCAACACCATGTTGTATCCCGTCCACCGCCATACGAGCAGAATAGCCACGGACGGCTTCGACCAGCTCTCGCTCACGAGCCACGGAATCGGCTTCAGGTGCAACGCGGGAAGCCATTCGCCCGCCTTGGCGATCAGGTAATTGAGAAGCCCCGCGTCCTGCCCGAAGAACAGACCGAACACAAGCACGATGACGACCATGGGCGTAACGCACGGCAAGAAGAATATCGCGCGCAACGCGCCGCGCATGCGCAGCCACGTCGTGTTGAGCAGAATCGCAAGGCCAAATGCCCCCAACAACAT
>JBAZRU010000765.1:519-2740 GCA_041662805.1 Candidatus Hydrogenedentales bacterium
CATCACCGAAAAGTTGTTCAGCCCTACCCACTCCAACTTCGTCAATCCGTCCCACCGCGCAAAGCTCAAAACGAACGAGAAGGCGATAGGATAGAGACCCAGTACCGCGAACAAGACGAAGAAAGGCGATACGAATAAGTAGAAATGCCGGTGCGCCCATATGCGCCGTGGAAGTGAGCCGCGCCTTCGGCGTGTTATGGTTTGAGCCTCACCCATCTTCGCCTGCCCTCGCATCCAAGCGCGCCGAACGTCTGCTGAGCGAATTCGGAGAAATCTCCCGCACAAGCCGCTGGCTCATCCGGACTTCCAAGTCGGCGAGAAAGGCCTCGGGATCCTCCATACCGCTGGACGCCCATCGGCTCAGCGATTGCTGGATGTACGCTATCGCCTCCATCCAGTCTTTCGTGTAGTTGAACGGAAGAATCTTGTCGATGTCCTGCGTGAATAAGCGCCGCGCATGCTGCCCGCCGAAGAGCGGCACCGGCTCGTCGAAGAACGGATCGGAATACGTCGTGGTCAGCGCCGGAAAGAGATCGAAATCGCGGAACTGAATCAACTGTGCCTCCTTCGTGCACAGCATGGCTTCGATGTACTTCCAGGCCGCTTCCTTTCGCGTGCATTGCTCGGGGATCACCAGCGCCGAACCGCCCAGCGTGCTCGTGCGAAGACCGCCGGGCTCGAACGCAGGCAGCGGAAACACGCCCCAATCCCCCTCGGTCTTCGGCGCGAAATCGCGCATGAATCCGCCGAACCACACCGCCATCGGATACGTCGCCACGGTCTCCGTGTTGAGCGACGAATAGAACGCGTGGCTCCAATACTGCGTGTTCGCCCCGATGCCGGTCTCAACGAACCGCTGAAGGATACGGAGTACCTTTGCCGTCTCGGGCGAATTGATCGCGATACGCCCATCGTCGTCGAAGACTTGCCCACCTGCCTGACGTATCAGCATCTCGAACAGCACTTCCTGGGATCCCGACGGATGGAACAGCATCTTCGTCCTCCCGCCGGACCGCTCGACGATTTGTTGCCCCGCAACAATGAAGTCGTCCCACGTTTCGATGGAATCCGGGTCGACGCCGTATCGCGTGAATAGGCTTCGCTTGTAGAAAACCGCGCACGGCCCGATGTCCCAGGGGATGCCGTAGATCCGTCCTTCGAACATGCAGTCCTTCCACAGCGATTCGGGGAACTCGTTGCGATACGGGGCAACCCAGTCCGTCAAGTCAGCGAGTCTCCCCGTGCGCGAATACCGCGGCACCTCGCGCCGCTGCAATTGCGATATGTCCGGCGCGCCCACCCCCGCCGCAAGCGACAGCATGAAGCGCGTTTGCAGATTCGCCCCGCTCACGTTGACGTGTACTGGAATCTCGGGGTGCTCCGCCTCGAAGCCGGGCGCCAACTCCTTCAAGCTTGCCGCCGCAATGTTCCACCCGTACACCTCAAGCGGTTTCGGGCGCGAGGCAGCGGATTGGGTCGCAACGGGAACAGGCGCGAGGCACCCACAGAGGCCGATCGCCAAGCACGCGACAAGGAAATACGAAAGGGTGTTCTGCTTCATCGGTTTCGTTCGCAGGTTGCGGCAACCCATTCAGGTCCGCTGGAAGATTCAGGAGCCCGGCCGAGGACGCCCCCTCCTCCCCCACCCGCTCATTGCCCGCATTCTTGTTCTACTGACCACAGGGACAAGGGAATGTCGAGTCACGTGACGGACCTGCGGCGACGCATCGTCGCCGCAGGTCCGCGTGTAAAGGAAGGGCTGCTATTCGTAGCCGCTCCAGAGTGGCGTATAAAGGTACACGTATTCGCGCAATTCCGAAACGCCGTCGCCATTCTCCGCCGGATTCTCGATCGGCGATTTGGATTGGTACCTGACGTACTCGCAGTGACCGTCCATGTACAACACGTTCGACCCGCCCGGAAGATGATTGAACTGCCCGGTCGCGTTCACCGGAGGATCCCAATCGTCATTGTGCGCGGCCCAAGCATCGTACATCAGAAAAATCGTACTCTGCGCTTCCGACGACGCCGCTGGATTGTTAATGTCCTTGATGAAGAACCGCTCGATGCCTTCACGCATGCGATACAACGTCGTTGGCCATGCAGCCCCTCCATCGTCGGTCGCCCACCAATACTCCCCGGTCGACTGAAGCAGGGACTCGCTGATGTCTTCCATGTGCAACCCGCCGACATACTGGCGGGCCCCGTAACCAACGCAGCC
>JBAZRU010000765.1:2750-3443 GCA_041662805.1 Candidatus Hydrogenedentales bacterium
ACTTCACGAACCAGACCATCCTGCATATACCCGTATCCCGCCACGATTTGTGCCATCAACACCTGGCCCGTCGTCCGCGTCGCGTACGGCAAATACACGTACGAAACCGGCGTCGATAGTTTGATGTTGAGACAAAGCTGCGCGTCCGCCGGAACGGCGGATGCACCCACATTCTGCGCCACGCGCGAGATCTCCTCCGCGTAATCCTCATTCTGGATAAACCCACCCGAAGGGCCATCCGACCAGACGGTCACCTTCGTGCGCGCATCCGAAGGACAAAGCGTCAAATTCGGATCGTTCCAGTATTCGGGATAGACCCATTCGCTCCCGATTCCGGACCCATAGAAAAAACCCGTTCCATCTACCACGGGGATGGTCGTCATCCCGGGCGGGAACAACTCCCCCTTGGCCTCGTTTGCGTACATTTTGCAGATAAGGCCCCACTGCTTGAGATTGTTCTGGCAAGATGCCCGTCGTGCGGCTTCGCGTGCGCGCGCTAGCGCGGGAAGCAGTATGGCCGCAAGAATGCCGATGATCGCGATGACCACCAACAGTTCAATTAGCGTAAATCCTCGTTTTCCAGTCATTGCAGACACTCCCACTATCCAAGATAGGGATTTTAGGATGCCAAGAGTTCACAGCCCGATTATAACGCAGTGTGTCGCGATGCTCGTCGATTTCTATCCGCGTTCA
>JBAZRU010000766.1:0-3436 GCA_041662805.1 Candidatus Hydrogenedentales bacterium
TGCGGCGGCGCATGGAAGTCTTCCACGAATCCAGCGGCGTCACCTTCATCGACGACTTTGCGCACCATCCGACGGCGGTTCGCGAAACGATAGCCGCCGCGCGCATGCGATGGCCGGGGCGGCGGTTGTGGGTGTTGTTCGAGCCGCGATCCAACACGACGGTAACGCGGCGGTTTCAGGGGGAAATGACCGACGCGTTCGGCAATGCGGATATCGTGTGGCTTGGTCCTCTTCACCGGGCCGAATCGATTCCTTTGCCGGAGCGCCTTGATCGAGAAGAGCTTGCTCGGGACCTGACCGGACGTGGCGTGCATGCTTCGTGCGCAGATGATGTGTCGGCGATTGTGGAGGCGTTGTCTTCGGGCGTCACGCCTGGCGATGTAGTGTTGATCCTAAGTAACGGCGCATTTGGCGGGATATACGCCCGCATTCGCGAGGTGTTTGCGTAGGGAAGGTTGCGTTGGAAGCGGTTGCCGTTGAGGCGTATGATGGTAGGACTTTTGAAGCGCGTTCGCGCAGATAGAAACTCAGGTTGCGGAAAGGAGCCATAGACGATGGGGAAGAAATGGATGATGACGGCACTGATAGCCGTAGCGCTAATTGCGGGCGGGACGACCGTTGCGCAAGCGCAGGTGGCGGAAAAGCTGCCGACAATTGAAGAGGCCGCACAGGGCTGGGTTAGCCTGTTCGACGGCGAGACTCTGTTTGGATGGATTCAGCTTGGCGATGCGCAGTGGAAAGTAGCAGACACGAACCTCGTGCGCGACACGGGCGCGGGCGGCTGGATTGGCACGACGATGCCGTTCGCCGATTTCGAACTGAAAGCTAAGATTCGCATAGCTCCCGAGCACGCGGCGGGCTTGGCGGTTCGCACGAGCCTTGATGGGCATCCGGCGGAGACCGGCGGCACGGTGATCGAACTCAGCGAGCCGAAAGACGGCAAAGGCGACTGGAAAGTCGTCGAAGTCAAAGCCGAAGGTAACACCGTCACCGCGACGGTGGATGGCAAGGCCGTCGAGGGTCTGACCTCAGGCCGTGGCGCCGGGCACATCGGCATCTATTACTACGGCACGTCCAAGAGCCCCGGGAAAGTTGAAGTCGCGGAGTTGAAGCTGCGTCCGCTCGGTGCGAAGCCGATCTTCAACGGCAAAGACCTCGAAGGGTGGAACATCATTCCCGATCACAAATCCGAGTTTGCCGTAATCGATGGTGCGTTGAATATCAAGAAGGGCAATGGCCAGATCGAGACGGCGAATGTGTACAAGGATTTTGTGCTGCAGCTGGCGATTTTCTCCAATGACGATCATCTGAACAGCGGCGTGTTTTTCCGCGGCCCAGTTGGCAAGTTCTGGCTGGGCTACGAGTCGCAAGTGCGCAACCAGTGGGTAGGCGACGACCGCTCAAATCCCGAGGACTACGGCACGGGCGGCAACTACGGAAATCAGAACACACGTAAGGTCGTGTCGAGCGACCGCGAATGGTTCTATAAGACTCTCGTGTGCGTAGGTCCGCAGGCGAGCGTATGGATTAATGGCTACCTCGTGAGTGACTTTCTTGACATGCGCCCGGTGTCTGCCGAAGGCCAGGGCAAGGCCGGTTATGTGACGGGCCCCGGCACGATTCACTTACAGGGTCACGACCCAAAAACCGACCTGTCGTTCAAGGACATCCGCGTAGCGGAATATCCCAAGAACTAAACACTGCTTACTCGCATGAGTGGGGGCGAACCATAGAGTTCGCCCCCGCTTTCAATTTGTGGAGGAGATCGTTTTCATGTCCAGACACATTGTTATGTATTCGGCAAAGCTGTGCGGTGATTGCCAGCACCTGAAGGCGTTTATGGAGAAGCACGGCATCCCCTATGAGCATAGGGATATTCGCGAGCACCCGGAGTTCGGCGAGGAGTTGCAGACCAAGACGGGCAAACTTGGGGTGCCGTACTTGGTAATCGATGGAGAGTGGGTGCGCGGCTATGACCTCGGAAAACCCTTTTCTGAAGACTTCGCGCGGGGCCTTTTGGGCCTGGCGGAATGAGGTCGCGCCGGCTTAGGGCGATCCGAGGCTTGACGATCGGGCCGCGGACGTTTCGGCGCAACGTCCCTACCTTTTGGAGCGGGGCGATCTGAGGTTGGACGATCGGGCCGCGGACGTTTCGGCGACACGTCCCTACCTTTTGATGCAGGGCGATCCGAAGTTGGACGTTCGGGCCTTGGGCGTCTCGGAGAATCATCCTTGCCTGCTGAGGGTCCAAAAGCTGGGGGACGATCCCGCATCGCGACGGCCTTGTTCTCATTGCTCAGCTTCAGAAGTCTCTTGAGTTCGGCGGGAAGTTCGCTGGAGAACACGAGCCGTGTGCCAGTCGACGGGTGGAGAAACGATAACCGATAGGCATGCAGTCCGAGCCGTTTCGCTGGGTTTGACGTTGCCCCGTATTTCTTGTCGCCGACGACGGGGTGCCCACGATCGGACAAGTGGACGCGAATCTGATTCTTCCGCCCCGTGAGCAAGGTGACGTCAAGCAGAGAGTAGTCGTCTCCGACTTTCACAACCTTGTATTTGGTTGCCGCGTACTTGGCCTCTTCCGACGGGGCCCCGCTGTGCATCTTGAGGCTCTTGCTGCTCTCGCGGAGGTGGCTCTCGATAATATCCTCGCTCTTTACCGGCACCCCCTCAACGACGGCGTAGTACCGCTTCTCCACGGCATCCCAGCTATCCTGCAGAATGCGTTTGACGGCTTCGCTGCGCGCGAAGACCAGCAATCCCGAGGTGTCCCGGTCGATGCGGTGCACGATGAAGATGCGCTCGCCGCGATTGGGGTTCTGCCATTCCACGTAATCGCGCAGTTGATGATACGCGGTAACCGCCTTTTCCTTCTCCGTGGCGATGGTGAGCAATTTCGGCGGCTTTATCACGACTATAATATCGCTGTCTTCGTGGACGACCTCCAAGAAGAACGGAGGGCGTTTCCCGGACTTGTCCGGGTTGTATCCTTTGATGTGAACCAAGTCACCTGGCATGAGGGCGTAATCGTGTTTCGTGATGGGCCTCTGATTCACGAAGACCGACTTGAACTTGAGCAGCCTCTTGATATTCGTGCGCTTCAGGTCCGGAAATCGCTCCATCAAATAATTGAAGAGCTGGACCGGCTTTTCGATGACGAATGTGTGGGATGTGTGCATGGGATACTTCAGTCCGATTCCAGGATGTCCAGCAGCGCGTCGATTTCCGTCTCAATCTTGTCGATCAGATCGAGGGCTTCTTTGCGCGTGCGCGGCCTGCCTTCACCCTGGAGTTCTTGTTGCAGACGCGCGCGCGCGCCTTCGGTAGTCATTTTTTCGTATCGCAGGAGTTGCTTGATTCGCCGCGCGATTTCGATGTCCGTAGCGAGATAGTAGCGCCGTCCGGCGCGGTCGCGTTTGGGGCGCAAGGGAGGGAA
>JBAZRU010000767.1:0-3411 GCA_041662805.1 Candidatus Hydrogenedentales bacterium
GCGCAGCAATTTCGCGGTCAAGACTTGGTCGGTCGAAATCACTTGGGCAACGTCGGCGGCGCTCGATTCCCCACTCTCCGTCATGAGACTGATCTTCTTGAGAATCCCGGGAAGCGTCGGCAGATTGGCCAGTTCGACGATCTTTTTTTCGATGCGTTCGACAGGTATAGCCACGCAGTTTGCCCTTTCTATCCGTGTGCGTTGACAGGGGCGTCAGCCCAGCCGCATGAAGTTCAAACGCTTCTCAATCGTGGCTTTGATTTGTAGCATGATAGGGTCGTCAACCCCTTTGAAGCGTGTTTCGAGTTCGGTCAAACGCAACTCGAAGGACGCGTCGCTCGATTTCTCGTCGTCCGGAGCATCTAGGACCACGGCATCGACCCCGGCATTCTTCAAGTGTTCGATTGCCGTTTCCGTCAATCGATAGCCGGCCGGACACAGCACGGCGCCTCCCGCGTTGGTGACGGCCTTCGCAATAATTTGCCCGGGCTTCAAGTCGCTTATACTCACGAGTATCATAAAGTGCTCCTGGAGTCTGTCCACATGGATTCTACGGAGTACGCGGCTAGCCTGTCAAAGACCGTTTCTGAGCTCAAAAGCAGTTTGAGACTCGTCACCACTTCTGGCAGACTGTCTGCAGTCTGATGCTGTCTCTGAGTTTTCGTTACGCGCCCTAAGTTCCGCAATGGGAGAAGTATCCATGCGTTCATCTGCGCGCTTTGTGTTCCCCTTGCTTTCAATTGCCGTACTCCTCGCGTTTTCCGGCTGCCCCTCGCACATCCTGCCCAGCGAACACCAACCAGGAGAATCCGCCACATTCGCCGGCATCGAATTCGTCTGGTGCCCCCCCGGCTGGTATCAGATGGGCGCTTGCGCGCTCGACCCGGAAGGCGATGATAACGAATTTCCGCAACACCACGTCGCCTTCGAGCAGGGCTTCTGGATGTCGAAGTACGAGGTCACGCAGACACAGTGGCAGACGGTCATGGGCAACAACCCCTCCTTTTTCCAAGGGGCCAACGTAGGCGGAGCTGATACGAGCAACCGCCCCGTCGAAGTTGTCTCCTGGAACGATGTCCAAGCCTTCATTACCGCCCTTAACGGTCTAAACCCCGACTTAGGCTTCCGCCTTCCTTCCGAAGCCGAATGGGAATACGCCGCCCGCGCCCGAACAGTTACGCGCTTCTACTGGGGTGAAGACCCTTTCTACTCGCGCATCCCGGACTATGCCTGGTACTCGGACAACGATGGCGTGCAAACCAACGATGTTGGCGGGAAAAGGCCCAATGGCTGGAACCTCTACGATACGTCGGGCAACACTTGGGAATGGGTTCAAGACTGGTACCACACCGACTACTCCGGAGCCCCCACCGATGGCTCCGCTTGGGAAGCCCCAACGGCAACTGAACGCGTATTAAGGGGCGGTTCGTGGAGTAGCGCCAGCAGTTGCAGGACTTCTGCCCGCCAAGGCAATCTCCCGGACTACAGCAGCAACAACGTTGGCTTCCGGCTCGCCAAGAACCCGTAGAACGCTATACACTCTGCAGAGAAAGTGTGAAGAGCCTGCGTTAAGTTCGCGTAAGTAGCTTGACCCAATAGCGGTGTTCTGTAGAATTTCAGGTCCGTGATTGATTTGAGAATTCCTTTGCCTGCGGCCAGTAGCCATACGACAATTCAATTGCACTGTCGGCTTCCAGGTGGCTCGTCTCGTTCCCCCTTTCGTTCGTTTTTCCAATTCGCATAATACTATTAATACGAATTATTCTATATTTGTAAACTTATTCTAGCATCCTGAGCGAAACCCACTTGTCCGCCTACGGGTCGAATCTGATACAATACGCCTCGTGCGTATATCCCGGGAGCTTGGTCCTCGGGGGGCCGGGTTTGCTGCATGTGAGAGACATGGAGAGGGATGTAGAAAATGCGATCGAAGCATATCCAGTATGCATCGAGACGTTACACGATGACGCCGGAAGAATCCGCGAGCTGGGAACGGTCGGATGACCACGAGCGACGCAGGTTGATAGGAGCATTGGGAGATAGGCTGGCAGAAGATGCCGCCGACTCGGGCTGCTACTACCTGTTCTACCATACAAATGGTCAGCTCTTGGCGAAGACGGTCCAGCACGAGGCACTCTTTCCCCAGAATACGTAGGGGTAGAGTCAGGCATCGTCGTACGTTCGATGCGCAGAAAACAACGAGAGCGCCCGGACCAACCGGTTCGGGCGCTCGGCTTATTCCGGGGAAGGCGGCTCGCAACGGAGCCGTACCCGGGGCAACTCACGCGCCGAATTGACGGAGGTGGTGCGTGAAGTGGGCGATGTGGAACTTGCGCCATGAAGCAGGGGCAAGTACGCCGAAGAAAGGGTGCATCCGCGAAGGGAGGTCGCCTGCATCGACGCGGGCGAGGTATTCGTCTAGGGTGGCCTTCAGGGATGCGATGTCGCCGTCGCGGAAGGTAAAGGTCCCTTTCTTACCGTCGGGCCGGGGGATTCGAATGTTCCGCGGGATGGCGACGATTTGGTTGATGATCAGCGGGCGGAACAGGGTGCGCGTCTTCCAATTGCCTTTGAAGGGCAGGTCGGGGCCGGCACCCATGGTGTAGCGCACCGTGTCGGTCAGGTGGCCGATGATCTGCGGGAGCGTGGACGTGCCCCATTGGGGTGTCGCGTCCGGAGGTAAGGCGGTCAGGCGCTGGATGGTTTCATCTGCGTACTGCCGGGTTATTCTGCGAGGCATGGCGTAGCCCTCCCGGTTTCCTTTTTTTGGACAGCCTCTTCAAGACGTCTACCCAGGCGTCCGATTTGGAGGGCGGAGATTCCAACCCGCCTCCTTGTCTAGCTCTAGCGCCATTTCCTCAATCAATCAACGCAAATCGGCGGGTTAGGAAACCCGCCCTCCGCAGGGTACGAAGGCGCTCGGCGTGGAGGCCGGGCGCCACAGAATCGAGTGTTCGGATTCAACTATCGCCGGCTAGGGCGTGAGCTCGTATACGTGCACGTCAAAGCGGCTCCAGGCATCGGCGATGGCCCCGTTTTCTATGGGGAGGGTGCGGTCTTCACCAAGCACGGTGCAGGTCTTCCACGAGCCGAGGCCGGAGAGCGTGGCTTTGCATGGGCTCTTGTCGGCGTTGCAGGTAAAGAGGTAGAGCTTGCCATTGTATTGTTTGGCGCGCCACTCGACGCCTTTGTCCACGGAACGGCCGAGTTCTTCGTAGTCGATGGTCACCGGCGTCTCGGCGGCGGGGGCTGCGAGGGGGCCGGCAAGGTCCGCGAGCTCGCGCACGACGCGTTTGATGCCGCTCCAACAATCTGAAGGTTGCGGCGTGTAGAATGTGCCCCAATACACGATGCCGTTCGCGCCGTGGATGACGGATTGGTAGGCCATGAAACGGCTTTCGTCGTAGCTGG
>JBAZRU010000768.1:0-3401 GCA_041662805.1 Candidatus Hydrogenedentales bacterium
CGGCGTACGTGATTTGATGGGCACCGCGGAAGACACGGGCGCCGCGCTCAAATCGCTTCAGGATTCAGTCAAATCCCTCCAAGGCAAACGCTACACCGACTCGGACTACACAATGTTGAAGGCCTCGTTCGACGATGCCCTGACAAGTTGGAAGAAGCTGACGCAGGCCGTTATCGACACCAACGCGCTTGGACTCAGCAGCGGTCAGCTCGACTCGTTGCAGCGCCTGATTACGTTGCAGAACGTCGGCTTTGAAACCCTCGATAATGTCCTCAAGAATCCCGATACGCTGACCCTGCTGAACAATCTTCAAGACATGCAGGACCGGTTGGCGCAGTTCGTGGAAGAGCTTACTCCCAGCATGATCGCCGCGGGCATGACCGACACCGATTCGGCGGACACCACGGCAACCACGGAAACCAAGTCAGGCGGCAAGAGGCTCTTCCCGCGTCGGCCCCGTTTGCTCCGTTAGGGCGAACGACGCTGGACCGTCACCCACCGCGAATACGGGAGGCCTGCACCCAATCGGCAGGCATTGGCGTTGTGTGCCTCGCATGCGAAGTGTGCGTCTGGCTTGGAATCGCGCTACCGCTGGATTGGCCTCCATTTCCTCGGTCACGTGCTTGGGTGCGTTTCACGGCCTTGTAAAAGGGGTCGGTTTCGAGCCGTTCCTCGATAGCCGCGCGAATCGCCGAAGCGGTTTCAGGCGTCGCATACTGCTCCAAATAGGCCCATGCACTCGCTTCATCGCCCATCAAGCAGGTATCGGCAACCCACGCCGATAGGTCCGCGCACGCCGACCGGCTCGCCTCGTTCCATTTCTCGTACGAGAACTTGTGCTTGGCCAAAGGACTCTGCTCGAACGAACGCTTCCGCAGGTTCGCGGATTCGCTAATCTTCTCGCGAAACTTCTGGTTCTGGCACAAGTACTGTTTCGCGTCTTCGCGATACGAAAACACAAGCATTGGCGCGGGACTCATCGCCCGCGTCAGGTCCAGCATGTTGCCGTAGAGCCGCGATTTTCCGATGACCTCCGGCAGTCCGTCGCCGTTGAGATCCTCGACCTTCGTCAAGTTGAAGTCGTTCGTCAACTTCAAAACGGTGCGGTAGTTCTCTTTCAGGGATACCACGTCCAAGGCATCCGGCCCGCTGACGCCACCCGCGTATCGAAGCACGAGCAACAGGCGCGGGTCGGGGTCGTCGATCGGCCACAGCATGAATCGAATCCAATCTTCGCGGTTGCCGCAGTCCGCGAACTCCGTCACCAACGCTCCCCGCGCTTCCAAGCGGGCAAACCAAAGGCCATCGGGGTTCTTCATGCGCGTGATGCTCCACTCTTCGCCGCGTATTGCGCGCACATTGAGGAATCCCATCGCGTCCGCCGTCGTAGACTCTCCCGGCGCGGATATGATCTCCGGCTTGTATTCTTGCGGCGCGGCCCAAGCGGAAGGAACATAAACGGCCATCGCTGCAACGAGAAGAATGATCCCACGTGTCTTCATAGCCAAACCTCGCTCATCGTTCGGAACAATTGGACAGGCCCAAAGTCCTATGCGACACTGAACCGGCAGCAATTCACGGGAGGACAACCGCTGTGCAGTATCGCAAACTGGGCTCAAGCAATCTAGAAGTCTCCATCATCTCGTTCGGCGCCTGGCAAATCGGCGATTCGCAGTACTGGGGCGTCGAGGAACAGGCCGACGCCGAAGCAACTGTCGCCGCCGCCCTCGATGCGGGCATCAATCTCTTCGATACCGCCGAGATGTACGGCTCGGGCGAATCGGAACGTGTGCTTGGCCGCGCCCTCGGGTCCAAACGCGATAGCGTAACCATTGCTTCCAAAGTCTGGCCGGACAAATGCTCCCCGGCCCTGCTGCGAAAAACCTGCGAAGAAAGTCTTCGCCGTCTCAATACAGACGCCATTGACCTCTATCAAATTCATTGGCCGCCCCGCGACGTGCCTTTTGCGGACGTTTATGCCACCCTCGCCGCTCTGCGCGACGAAGGGAAGATTCGCATGATCGGCGTTTCGAACTTCGGCGCGACCGACCTCGCCGAATGGATGAGCGTGGGGGAGTGCGTCTCCGATCAGTTGGGCTACAACATCCTCTTTCGCGCCATCGAGCACGAGATCGTGCCCGCGTGCCAGCACTACGGCGTCGGCATCTTGGCGTATCTGCCTCTGATGCAAGGCCTTCTGGCCGGGCGTTGGGACAAGGCCGGCGACATGCCGGTCCCTCGCCGCCGCTCGCGGCACTTTGCCGGTACCCGCGAAGGCACGCGGCACGGCGAACCAGGTTGCGAGGATTTGACCTTTGAAGCGGTATCCAGGATTCGCAACGTCGCCAACCGGTTGGAACAACCCATGGCCAACGTGTCCCTGGCCTGGCTCATGGCCCAGCCAGGCGTCACCAGCGTCATCGTAGGCGCGCGCCGCGCGGACCAACTGCGCCGCAACCTCGAAGCGGTGAATCTCCTGCTCTCGGAAGAGACGCTAAAGGAACTCGATTCAATCAGCCAACCATTGAAGGACTATTTCGGTCTAAACGCAGACCTGTGGTTGTCCGAGAATGATCGCCGCGTGAGATGAGTTCTTGCGTCCACGGCGTCCACTGCGTCCGTGCCAGTCCCGTGCCGGCCCCTACCCGTTGCTCGCCAACCCCAGATTCTCCGCGATGCGCCGGAAGAAGCCGGGGCGATTGTCTTGGATGTCCCCGCGCTGTTTTTGCAGGCGCAACGCGAGGTCTTGGACGCAACGCGTCGCCGGGGCGGCGGGGTAGCGCAAAATAAACGGGTACGATTGCATGACGCTCTGCTGCACGTGCGGGTCGCGCGGAATATAGCCGAGATACGAGAGGCTGCGGCCCAGGAACTGCTGTGTCACGTACGAGAGCTTGCTCGCCACGGCTTTCGCTTGGGCTTCGTTGAGCGTTTGATTGATCACAAGGCGAAACACGGCGTCGTCGCGGGTCTGATGAATGGTCTTGATCGTGGCATAGGCATCCACGATGGACGACGGTTCCGGCGTGGTCACGAGCAATACTTCATCTGCTGCTGCGGCAAAGGCCACCGCGTTCTGGCCGATGCCGGCCATCGTGTCGATGATGATGAAATCGTTTTCTTCCTGCAATTCCCGGAGGCCTTCGAGCACGTTGTTCCGGGCCGTGGGCCCCATGTCGGCCAAGCGGGCGAGACCCGAACTGCCAGGCACCACCTTGATGTCGCCAGGACCATTAACCAGGACCTCGGACATTTTGCGCTCGCCAAGGATTACATGCTGCAGATTGTAGAGCGAGTTGAGTCCAAGCAGCACTTCCACGTTCGCGAGGCCCAGGTCGGCGTCGAGCACGATGACGCGCGCGCCGTTGTTCGCCAACGCAATGCCGAGGTTGACGCTCGTG
>JBAZRU010000769.1:0-1360 GCA_041662805.1 Candidatus Hydrogenedentales bacterium
AAGGTGATATTCGCCAGATCGATACGTTTTTCGACGTGGACAAGGGCCGCCTGAAACTTCGCGAGTCCGATCCTGGTGAAGACTATCTCGTCTTTTATCGCAGGCCAGACATGCCAAGCGTGAAGGCATGCGATTACCTGATCACGCCTGCCTCTCCGGGACTGAAGGGGCTTCTTGCGGAAGCCTTCGGAATCACCGGCGTAGTATCGAAGACCAGAACCCTCTGGCTCTGGAAAAACGTGCGTATTCACATCGACTCTGTGGACAACCTCGGCGAATTCATCGAATTCGAAGCCGTCCTGTCCGAAGCGTTCGACGACGCCGATGGCACTACGAAGCTGGCATGGTTGAGCGGGCAGTTCGGTATTCACGAATCGGATCTGCTTCCGTGTTCGTATCTCGACATGGCGCTCGCGTAACCCAAAAACTCACCACATCCATCCCTGTCACGTGAGGTCCAAAGAGCGACCGCCGCGGCAACTTCTTGACTGTCAGGGTGCGGCATGGTTTAATTCTGTCACCTTTGATGGGGAGTAGCTCGCGAGGCACGCCTTGGTGCCCGTATGGTTACGGCGTCGTCAGCACGGATACGAGCCAAGCACGTGAAAACAGCTCGAACCCGGCGCCGCAGTCCGCGTTTCGGCGCGGAAGCGAGACCAGCATAGGTTGGAGTTGCGGACGTAGCTTGCGTTCGCCGTGCTTCACCAAATGCAAAGGGCTGTTTTCCATGAATACAATCGGTACCCCGTCCATGTGGCTCCTCTTCTCCGGCTTCATCGTGCTGGCCTTAGCGATCGATTTCCTCGCCATGCGCAAACAGGGTGCGCACCGAGTCTCCATCAAAGAAGCCGCGATTTGGTCGACGATTTGGGTTGCCGTATCTTTCTTGTTCATGGGGTGGCTCTGGTGGTACTTGGGCGGTCTTAAAGGCAACCCTGTGGCAAGCGCGAAGGCGATCGAGTTTCTGACAGGGTACCTCATAGAAAAGGCCCTGGCGGTAGACAACATCTTCGTCTTTCTGCTGGTATTCACCTACTTTGCGATTTGCGCGGAATCGCAGAAGCGCGTGCTCATGATTGGCATCCTTGGTGCGCTGCTCTTGCGCGCCATTCTCATCTTCGCGGGCGCATGGTTGATTGCGCAGTTCCACTGGATTCTCTACGTCTTCGGAGCCTTCCTCGTGCTGACAGGCGTGAAGATGTGGTGGGCCGTCGGACAAGAACCCGATCTCGAATCCAACATTGCCCTGAGGTGGATTCGAAAGCACATCAAGATTTCCAAGGACTACGTGGGCGACGATTTCTTCACCGTGGTAGATGGCGTAAAGATCGCCACGCCCTTGCTTGTCGTTGTCTTGCTG
>JBAZRU010000769.1:1370-3387 GCA_041662805.1 Candidatus Hydrogenedentales bacterium
GGCGTTGTGGATGTCATCTTCGCCGTCGATTCCATCCCCGCAATCTTCGCGATTACCACGGACCCCTTTATCGTGCTGACCTCGAACGTCTTTGCCATCCTGGGCCTGCGCGCCATGTACTTCTTGCTTGCAGGCATGCACGAGCGGTTTCACCTGCTTTCGTATGGCTTGGCAATCGTCCTCATATTCGTGGGATGCAAAATGTTGCTGATGGACGTCTACAAGATTCCGGTGGTGTGGTCGCTGCTCTTCACGGTCAGCACCCTGGTGCTCTCGGTGATCTTGTCCATAACCATCCGGCCTCGGCCCAAGGCTGCTGACTAATCCGAACCATGCCGGCGGAAACGAAAAAGGAGAGCGCCGGTTGTCCGACGCTCTCCACAATCGCGAGCGTTCAGGCTATGCGGCGCTTCGTGCCGCGAGTCTCCGCATTGAGATCACCATTGCAGTACTCAATGCCAGGCCCAGAAGCGCCAAGCCCCAGTACGTTACCGCGGGCACGCCGGGCCCAGGCCCCAATTCGTCAAAGTCCCGGATGCCGTTGTTGTCTCGGTCCACGCCCGCGCGAACGCCTGTCCCTTCCGGCACCACCGAGAACGTGATCTCCGAGCCCGGCGCGGCCAGCGCCAATAGGCTTGCCGTGGAAATCGGACCCTGCAACGTTTGATCGGAGTGCCACATTCCCCCGCCGACGTAGACCCAGCCGCGCGGTACTCCGCCTATGGTCCCCTTGCCGATGACATCGACTTGCCCTGCATCTGCGAGCGCAAGCATGTCGTTCAGGAGGTTCAGATTCTTCGCCGCGCTGTCCAGGGTCGTCTGTTTTCCAACCGACGCGGGTGCGTCTTTGCTCATGCCGCCAGGGGGCTCGCCTGCAAATGGCGTAACAAAACTAAACCCGCCGGAGAAGCTGCGTAGTAGCGCCACGAGGTCGGCCACTTTCTGGTCGTTGTTCACATTGGGGAATGCGGGTTCAGAGAAGAATCTGGCCAGCGTATCGATGCTGCCGTCATGCAGCACGCCGAATCCCGACAGGCTTGGCGCGCCCGAATTGAGTTGAAAACCAGCCTTGTCAAATTGATTGCGCAGTTGCGGGATCTTGATGGCTTTGTTTGTGGAGCCATCCACAGACACCAGCGCCACGTGGTGCTCGCCCATGGGACCGGGCGGAATCGGCTGAAACGCAAAACCCTGCAACACCGTGTCCGTCCCGTCGCCAATGGGAAGTGTGTGGCACACAATGCACGTGAACGGGCTATCCGCGGGGCTGCCCTGATCGCGGTAGATAGCCAAGCCATTCACCGCGTTGCCATTCGGCAACGGAGTCCCCAGTGGCAGATTCTTCGTGCCGGAGGCAAACTCGCCGGGCAATGGCAGGTTTGTCGGCAGTGAGTTGTCGAAGTTGCGATTTGGATTTGGAGGGAAATGGATCGACGCCAGGAAATTCTCGAACTCCTGCATCTCTTGCGGAGTCAGCATCACATCGTCGCCCTGAAGCCCCATGAACGCGGGATTGAATTGTTCCAGCCCGTCGCGGTCGCCTCGCCAATGCAGTGGTTCCTTGCCGATGATGTCCTGCAAGGTCTGTGTCGTCATCGGCCCTTTCATCGGATGGAAGTTGTTGAAGCCCCCCGTGAGTCCTGGAATCCCCGCACCGAGGTTGTGCTGCCCTGGGCCCGCCCCGTTCAGCACCTTCGTCGCCCCGCTCGGGTCGCCGAGGTCCCACGCCAACCGATCCATGCGCCCATCGATGTGGCACGAGCCGCAGGACGTATGGCCAAGCCCCGAGTTCTTGTGCGTGTCGTACAAATGCTTGCGGCCAACCTTGATGGGTGGAGGCGTCGGATCGAAGAAGGGCACATTCGCCACTTCCGCTCCGCTGATAGTCGACACCACGGAAACGGATGCGTGGAACTTGTTGAGGACATACAGTCGCCCGTTGGCATCGTCCAGCGCGAGTCCCGTCGGTCCTTCGCGCACTTCAATGGTCTGTCCCGCGACGACTCGCTCGCCGTCC
>JBAZRU010000770.1:0-3382 GCA_041662805.1 Candidatus Hydrogenedentales bacterium
CTGTGTCCGTGTGATTCCAACCACTGCTGGGCCTCCGATGCGGCGGGCGTGCCAGGGAACTGCTCCACGACCACCTCATAGTAAATCGCTGCCGAATCAAACCGGCGGCGCTTCTCATAGAACTTGGCCGTGCGCAGCCGCTGTTCGGCCACGGCGCTCAGCATCTTCGTTTTGATTTCATCCAACTCCGCGACCCGGCCATCGCTCGGAAACTTCTCTTTGAAGTTATCGACGGCTTGAACCGTGAGCAGGCTCGGGGCTTGGTCGTAGGCAGGCGGCAATGACGAATCGTAATAGCACATCGCCAAGCCGTACATTGCCTCGTCTACGTATTCGGAGGTCGCATAATCCTCGACCACGCGCTGATACTCGAACGCGGCCTCGGTGTATTCCTTGAGGGTATAGTGGCACAGCCCCAACTTGTACTGCGCCTGCGCCGCGGCCTCGGTGAACGGCTGGTTGTCGATCACCATGCCGTACACGTCGATTGCGCGCTTAAAGGGGCGCTTGCGGAACGGATGCAACCACGCGGTCTTCTCCAGCCCCTTCGTGCCCTTATCGTAGTATAAGTCGCCGATGGCGTACTGCTTTTCGATGACCTTTTCGAACAGGTCGCTTTCCGGATACTTCGTGACGACCTGCTGGAACTCCTTCGCGGCGTCGAGCAGACTGTCCTGCGCCATGCGAATCTCGCCGCGCAAAAACTGATTGTCGTCGGCGAATTCCGTGGAGCCGTAGTAGTCCTCGAACTTCTCCGTCTCGCGAATCGCCTGCTTATAGTCGCCCTGAACCATCAGGCTTCGAGCAAACTCAACTTGAAGCTCAGGCGTCTCCTTAGGCAAGCGCTTCACGTTGATCCAGCGGCCCGTTTGAGGGGTCCACGTCCACTGGGCTTCTGCCACGGTTTGGAGCGCCAACGTCAGGCCCATTGCTATTGCGGCCCACGTCACCAGTCTGCGCATGTATACGCCTCCACAATTCAGTTAACCGGTTACGGGGAAACTATCTACCGCGGACCCACGGCCCGAGCCGCCGCCGCATATTTCACCAACCAGCGCTAGTCTATCAACTCCCAACTGCATTCCGCAAGGCTCAAGCAGTTCCTTACAACCTATTTCCGGAATCTGCCGCAATTAACTGCCAACGACTTCCAGCTTCTCCTTCTTGTAGCCGCCCTTCGAGCGGTCGTACATGTAGAGTGCCAGGAAAACGACGGCTATCAGCACCGGCAGGATCGCCCATACCTGAAGGGCATGGCTTGGTCCGAAGCTGTCGTTGACTCGTCCAATCACAGGACCGGCGATAAAGGTGGCGAAGTTGCCGGCGCCACCCAAAAGCGCCATCCCGAGGGCGCCTGTCTTGGGGCAGCGCTCGTTGGCAATGCCCAGCATCGTCGGCCACCAGAAACAAACCCCTACATAAACCAGGGTTGCCGCCGCAAAAAACATCACGGGGGTCTTCGCGAATCCAAAGAGGAACAAGCCCAACGCCGCGACGGGCGCGGTGACGGCCATGAGCGCCACAGGAGAAAGCAGGCGGGAGACGTACTTGCTCAAGAAGTCACGCTGGACGTACATCAAGATGCTGCCCCACGCAAGAGCGAGCACTCCTTCCTTCCCTCCGAATATGTCGCGGTAGATATTGGAGATCCATTGCCCAGTGCCCAATTCGGCAGCGGCGGTCAGGCACATCACGCAGAGCAACAACAGGAACAGAGGACGCGCCAGCGCTTCTTTGATCATCGCGCTAAACGGAAGCCCGGATGCCACACGTTCCGTCTTCGGAAACTTTTGTCCGAAGATCATCACGGTGTAAATCACCGAGGGAATAAGGATGAGCGCCATCTTGGCCTGCCAAGGAAGTCCGATTCTGGAAAACGCGTACGCGAGCAGACTGCCGATGACCAAGCCCCCGGGAAACCACGCGTGAAACCGCGTCAAACGATAGATCTTCTCTTCGGGGTACAGGGCGGCAATGAGCGGATTGCACACCGCCTCCACAAGTCCGTTCCCCATCCCCACAACGAAGGTTGCCAACACAACGAACCAGAAATTCGGTGCGAATATGGTCATTATCGCGCCGCTTATGTGACACACAGCCGCCACGCGTAGAAGGTTGCCCATACCAAGGAAGTCGACCAAAGGCCCGCCAAACACGATCACGAGCGCAAACGAAAGGAAGGCGACGCCTGCAATTATGCCTAGATTGCGCTTGACCGGATCGCTCTCTTTGTCGATGCCCATTAGCTTATCCACGAAGGTGGGCTCGCCCTGCTGCACTACTTCGACGTGGCCAGCTTCAACGTACGGCTTCACATACTGGGTCTCGAAATCCCCCATGATGTCACCGCGTATCGCGAACGTCATGGCCACTGTAATAAGCGCCATGTTGCTCGCCCAGAACAGAATTCCTTTGTTCATCGGTCAGCTCCCTCCAGCGTGCATGTAAAGGCAGGTGATTCCTTGATTACCCCAAAACGAAGCGCAAGACGTGCCCGAAGTCCATGAAACAAATGCATCATGTACGTCGTGTACCCCGGGCGTGATGGTAACGAGTCGCATGAGGTAGGTCAAGAAAAAGGTTCGCGCCCCCTCAGTCATCCACAGTCTCGGGAAGTAACCGCTTCCAGGCACAACTCCGAACTGTACTCGATTCTTCTTGTGGTGCGGGCTTCCAGCCTGCGCACGGAGGCAGGCTGGAAGCCCGCACCACAAGAAAAGATGAAATCCTCTGGCAGATGAGGAATCCGAGCATTGAAACACAACGAAAACGAGGGATAAGTGAGTACACGCCTAGTCGAACGCTTTGGGCGCTCCGAGAATCTCGCTAAAGACGACCGCGCGCCGCACCTCGTCGATGTTCTTGAAGAGCGCGATCTTCGGGCGCACGCCCCGAGAAGCGGGACGCGGTCCAGGCGCAACGGCAGGCGCCTTTCGTGGCCCTTCTTGCACCTCGGTGCTGCGCACCTGTGCCGAACGCACGGCTTCGCGTTGACTCGGGCGTTGCATCGGCTTTTCCTGCCTGCGCATCGGTGGAGTCACCTGACGGGCGGATTGCTCCACCCGTACCGGGCGCTGCGCTGCCTGGCGCACGGGTTGTCGCTGAGGGACAACCGTTCGCTGCTGCTCCGCCGGTCTCGCGCTGGGCGGTGCTTGCCGTTGAACAGGGGCGGCAACTAGCGGGGGAATGGGCGCTGCCTGAGGCCGCGCCACGGGGGCGCCCTGGCGAGGACGCGCCACACGCGGCTCAAATGGTTGCGGCCGCGGCGGAGGCGGCACGGCATCCCCCCATCCCTCATCGTTCACGCCGTCCTCACTGGGGCGCGGCGGACGTACCGGCCGGGGCTCGTCTCCCAGTAGAAGCCGTTTCAATTGGTCGGGCA
>JBAZRU010000771.1:0-1591 GCA_041662805.1 Candidatus Hydrogenedentales bacterium
GTCCTCACCATGAGCCACGCCGACGCGTACACCGCCCGCATGCACTGGGGCCAGCCCCAACCTGAAACCGTCCGCGACTACACCATCGAAGGCCGCATCGACGGCCAATGGCACATGCTCGAAGAAGTCCGCGACAACTACCAACGCCTGCGCATCCACCGCCTATCCGAACCACCCGCTATCGATGCCTTGCGCATCACCGTCCACAGCACCAACGGATTGGATCACGCGCGCATTGCGGAAATACGCGTCTACGAATAGGCGTCTGAACGGCACTATTCTTGGCATTGAGTCACTCCGTCCGCTGTATACGAGGATCTGCATCGGGATCAACGTACGGCCGATGCTCCCTATAGGCCATCGCACGTTCGCAGGATTTTATGAATCCAGGAATGGCGTGGGTAAAGTCTTTTGGAATTTCCTCTCCACTTTTCAGAGTATCCAGAGCCTCTTTCGTCCCCGAGCCAGCGAACGAAGATAGCGCAAACTCCTGAAGGCACTGACGGGCTTGATCGGTTCGAATTCCGCGCCGTTCCCAGTATTCTTCGGCAATCAAAGGCTTGAGGTATTTGACAGCGTCTTCCGAGCCGATCATTCCCAGTGTGCTCAGGATTCTCTGTATCACTTCGAAATCTTGGTTTGCAGGCTCCGGTCCCAAAGGGTATTCCTCGGCCATTTTGATGAGTGGCTTCACGGCACGCGGATCGCGGAGAAAACCGATCCAGCGCAGGATCATGTCTCGCGTCTGATGTTCAGACTCTTCCTGCAATAGCTCCAGAAGCAGGTCTATCACTTCAGGTCCGTAACGTTCCGCCAACCCCTCCGCTTTTGCATGTCGACCGAGGAAGCACGGTTCCCTTGCTTCAGTCAAGAGCGCCTCCTTGGATACCATTGACTGACCTACGCAGAAATGCGACGCCAAAGTTGCGCCTGTCAGTACCACGACCCCGCAGACATACACATGGAAACGTCTCATGATTCTCTCCATCTCCCCAATAATCCTGAATCCCTATGGACGCAGCATAGTTGCAAACGCTTCACGCAAAGACGTGGTTTCAATCCAAAGTTGAGATGACGGAAGCCCGCGGTTGATGGCCGTGGAGTAGGGTAATCCGCAGGTTTCAAGGTAGCCGAAGAATCGGGGTCGGCTCACGGACCATAGCCACGTCGCCAGGCGCGGAAACCGGGCGCATACAGGCGTTACTAAACGCACAAAGGCCGAGCGCCCCTCTCCCTTAGGAGATTTGCGCTCGGCCTGTGTTTCAGATTCGATTCGTGATGTAGACGAGTCTACTTCTTCTCCGCGAGCTTTGCCTTTGCGGCGGCGCGGACGGCTTTTGGCCCGCCCGAGGAAAGCGCCTTGTAGACTTTGGCCGCGCCCGCGGCATCGCTGGCGGCCATATTTTCCGCGAGGAGGAAGCGGGCCTGCGCAACCGCTTCGACGACGCGCGGTTTCTTCTTCACTTTGGCTTTCGCCAAGGCGGCGTCTGCATCGGCGCCTCCGATCTTCCCAAGCGCAACGGCCGCGCTATAGGCGAGCTTCTCGTCCGCGGATGCAAGTAGTGGGGCAATAGCCGCCACAGACGCGGGT
>JBAZRU010000771.1:1601-3381 GCA_041662805.1 Candidatus Hydrogenedentales bacterium
TTCGCCAAGCGAATTGACGATGCCTATCTTTGTCGCATCATCGACTGCGCCGAGCGCCTCGGCAAGCGCCTTGTCGACGGACTCGTCGGCCATGCGTTCGAGGGCGTAGCGTGCCATGTCGGCGGTCTTCGCATCGCGCAGCAGCGGAGCGATGGCGGCCACTTCGGCGGGACCCGCCGCGAGCCAAAGCTGTCTGCACACAAATTGTTTGCAGTCGTAGCTTGCGTCGGTGGCGAGCATAGCCGCAAGCTCCGCGGCGGCGGCCGTGCGCTTCGCGTCGTCGCCCAGGCTGTCGCGCACCCAATCGGCCACGGCGGTCAGCGGTTCGCGGGCGTCGCCGAATTTGTAGTTCTTGATGCCAGGAAGCGGGCTCGCGGCTTCCGCGGCAATGGCCGCGGCGGCGACGCCAATCGTGCTGGAAGCGTTCATCATGAAATCCTTCCCTTAACAGGCCTTAGTGACGGCCCGGTTGCTTTTCACTTCGTTCGACATTTCGCGGGTCGTCAGCTTGGCAGCGTCCACGGGGCGCGCATCGCACGCATGAGCAAGCGGTCCGCAACGGGATCGTTGACGAAAGCCTGCTTCGCGGGATCCCAGTTTACTTTGCGCCCGAGCTTCATGGAAATGTTGCCGAGATGCGCGATGCTGATGGCGCGGTGCGCCGCGTGAATCGGCGCAATTGTCTTTTCGCGCGAGCGCACGCACTCGAAGAAATTGCGCGCGTGATTGCCGCTGCCCTTTCCGAGCCTAATCTCATTCGCGCCGATCTCGCTGTCCTTCAACTCGGCCGGTTCCGTCTCAAGCCTGTTGCCGCGATCGACGAACACGGTGCCCTTCGTGCCGATGAACTTCGTCCCCATCGGGAAGAGGTTCGACACAAACATCGTGAATCCATTGGGAGCCAAGGGGCTCGCACCCGGCGCGAACGTGCATTCAAGCAGATAGTCCGTGGCAGCGTCCCACAATCCTTCGCGCGGGAAATCGCCCTTGGCTTGCACGGCAATGGGGCCGGTCTCTTCCGTGCCCATGCCCCAGTTGGCGATGTCGCAATGGTGCGCGGCCCAGTCGGTGAGCTGCCCGCCGGAGTAGTCGAGGATCCAGCGGAAATTCCAGTGGCAGCGCTCCTTGGTGTAGGGCGCGGCGGGGGCGGGGCCAAGCCACATATCGTAGTCGAAGCCCTCGGGAACCGGCATTTCCGGTTGCGGGGCAATGGGCGATCCGGTCGGCAATCCGACGCGCACGGTATGAACGTCGCCGATGCGGCCATTGCGCACTAGCTCGCACCCCTTTTGGAAGTGCTTCTCCGAGCGCTGCCAACTGCCCGTCTGCCACACGACGTTGTAGCGGTGCACGGCGTTGACCATGGCCTGCCCTTCGTGAATCGTCAGCGACAGCGGCTTCTCGGCATACATGTCGAGGCCTTTTTGCGCGGCGTAGATCGCGGGAATCGAATGCCAGTGATCCGGCAACGCGATGGACAAGCAATCCAGATCGCGGTGTTCCATCAGATCCCGGAAGTCATGGTATTCCGTGCAGTCCTTGTTGCCGTACGCGCCGTCGATGAGGTCCTTCGCATTGAGGCGATGACTCTTGTCGACATCGCACACCGCGACAATCTGAACATCCTTGTTGGCAACAAATCCCTTCATGTTGCCGGTACCTTGGCTCCCCACTCCCAAACATCCCATGACGATGCGCTCGCTGGGCGCGATCTTCCCATCCCGTCCAAGCGCCGATGCCGGCACGATGTAGGGCATCCCTGCCACGCCGACGGCTGCAT
>JBAZRU010000772.1:0-3379 GCA_041662805.1 Candidatus Hydrogenedentales bacterium
TCGCGTGGAACGGCACGCTGGACTGTCCGGTGAATCGCGGCCACAACAACTCGAAGAACGTGCCGTGCGGGTAGATCATGCCTTGCGACCGGAAGAGGAGTATCAGGGGATACGACAAACTCTCGGCGGCTATCAATACGGCAACGAAGCCGCCCGCGATGCAACAGCCGCCGAGCACGAAACGGACCGCCTTTTCGCGGATGCGGCCTCCACGCGCGCTTGTTGCTAAATGGAGAACCGCCAGCAGTGGGAGCGCGCCGGCAACCTGGTAGTGGAGCCAGAAGCTGATCCCCGCGCAGACGCCCGAGAATACAAGCAGACCGTATCGCTCGCGGCCTTCCTTGTCGCGCGCGGTCACCCATCCCACATGCGCAAGCACGGCCACCATGAGGATCAATGCAGACAGACTCTGTGGATAGGCGTTGCGCGAGAAGTACACGTGGTAGGGGGAAATGGCGAGCGCGGCCGCGGCTACCAACGCCGCACGATTGCCGGCCAAGGCACGCACCAGCGCGAAGAGCAACGCAACCAGCACCACGCCCGAGACAGCCTCAATGTAGTTGCACGTATCTACCGAGTAGCCCGCGCAGACCATGACCAACGCCGTGGCGTAGTCGAACCCCAATTTGGGAGAGAAGGGCGGGAGTTTGCCCAAGATATCCCGTTCGCGCTGCAGAAACTCCGGAAGGCTGAACGGCTGCTCGCCTCGGAGTTCGCCTGCCTTTCCTTTCACCAATCCGCTGTAGAGTTCAAGTTCATTGAGCTTGCTGACGCCGTCGAGCAAGTAGCGGCCTTCGTCCATCCCGAGGATGCCTTGCTCGCTCAACGCGAAGAAGCGCACGAACGTGGCCCCGAGCAAGATGAGGATAAAGGCTACCCAAGTCCATTTGTTCATGGCGTGCGCCCATCCCACGTGCGGATATCGTACACAAGCACCTGGCGCGCGCGTTCAAGATCCAGATTGCGCACCCAACGGATATTTTCGATTGGATTGCCTTCCGGCGGAAATGCGCCAGCCTCCAAGAGCATGCGTCCGAAGCGATGTTGGAACTGCTGAACAGGCCGCGCGCCGGGCGGCAGGAATTCGGATTCGTCCGGATAGCGCTTGTCCCACAGTTCCGTCCGGTCGGCAACGAAATAGGGGGGAGGTTCAATGCCGTATGTCTTGTAGGTCGTGTAGCTTCCGCCCGGAAGCCCGTATTCGCGCAGATAACTCAACAACACGAGGCCATACGGCGCGGAGGCCCCTTTCTCGGGCGTGGACGCAAGCCATCGCATCAGCTCGGGATACCCCGAACGCATGCGCAACAATTCGACGTTGTGCAACGTCGAAGAAATGCCCGCAATCGCAAGCACGAGAACCAGAATCGCTCGCACCGCGCGCTTCCGGTTACCGGAATAGGACCAGACAATGTCCGCAAAGATGGCGAGCGCCGCGAACAACGGAGGCAAGCAGTTCACAAAGATGCGGCTCGATTGCGGTGTCTTCGTGGAGAAGATAACGAACGGCACGAGAAACCAACACGCCAGGTAGATTATGGCGCGTGCACGGCTCGACGATGACTGCTCGCGATGCCCTCGCGATACCAGCAGCGCCATCAACGGCAGCACCGCGCATAGGACAAGGACGGGGTAGCCGTCAAGTACGCCGAGGAAGAATGGAAGAAGGACGAAACCGCTCCAATAGAACGAATGGCCCAAATGCGACGTTAGTTTGGGCGTGACCAGTTCAAGGAATGTTCCATGGGGATACTGCAATCCTTGCGAGCGGAACAAGAGGATCATCGGATAGGACGCGGCCTCCATGCACGCGATTGGGATCGCGAATCCCAGCAACACAAGGAGACCGCCTTCCAGCAGCCATCGCGAAGCAGTTGCCGCGTTACCCCGCTTCATGCTTGTGAAGAAGTGGATCAGAACAAGCACCGGCAACAATACGGCAATCTGAAAATTGACGATGAAGCAGAGTCCCGCGAAAATTCCGCACGCCGTCAGCAACAGGCGTTCGCGACGCGGCGTGCCGCCCTCTTCCCTACACTGCACCGCCCTCAGGTGACAGTAGACGGCCGCCATGAACAAGAAAGCAATGCTCGTCGTGCCGTAGACGCGGCGCGAATAGAAGACATGATACGCGCAAAGCGCCGTGATGCCTGCCGCAATGAGTCCCGCGCGCTCGGACCATAGCCGCTTCACGAATCCGTGGACAAGCCAGACGGACCCAATTCCCGCGACGGCATCGATCATGATGCCCGACCATACTACGGGGCCGGTCAGCAGCATGATGAGTGCGATGAGGTAGTAATAGGCGTGCTTGCCCGCGAAGGGCGTCTCTTTGGCGAGCGCGTCGCGCAACCCAGGCAGTTGCTCGGACAACAGGAACTCCGGACCGCCACGCAACTCCTCCAGCTTAACCTTCGCAACGTCCGCGCAAAGACGCCACTCGTTTAGTTTGGCATGGCCGTCGACCAGGTAGAGACCCTCGTCCAAGTCGTAGATGCCAACTTCCGTGACGGCGTAGAGCCGCAGGAATGCCGCAACCACTAGAAAGATAGCCAGCCAAACGATGCCGGATCGGCGATTCATCTCGCACCCGCCTCAATCATTACAGGTACAAACGGGTCAGTTCGGACGTCAAGTATCCAAAGGCGGAGTCCACATCGTCGAAGACACGAAACAGATCCAGGTCGTCTCGTTTGATCATGCCCCATTTGACGAGCGCCTCGAAGTTAATGACCTCGTTCCAGTACTCGCTCCCGTAGAGAATGACAGGCATGGTTTTCGCTGTCTTGCGCGTCTGGATGAGCGTGAGAATTTCGAACATCTCGTCCATGGTTCCAAACCCGCCGGGAAACACGATGAGCGCCTTTCCAAGATAGGCGAACCAGAACTTGCGCACGAAGAAGTAGTGAAACTCGAATGCGAGCTCCTGCGATTGATACGAGTTGGGGGCCTGCTCGAAGGGAAGGCTGATATTCAACCCGATGGAAGGCCCGCCGGCGTGCGATGCACCGCGGTTGGCCGCCTCCATGATGCCCGGCCCTCCGCCGGAACACACGATGAATCGCCGCTTCCCGCCGGGAATGGCGCGCGACCACGCCGTCATGCGCTCGGCGAGTTCCCTCGCGTCCTCGTAGTAGCGTGCTGTTTGCACGCGAACTTCCGCTTGCGCAAGCGCGTTCTTCTGGTCTTGCGTCGGTCGCTTCTTGTCGGCGATTTCCGCGCGAAGACGTTCAAGATCCGCAATGGCCTCGTCGCGCGGAAGGACGCGCGCGGAACCAAAGAACACGATCGTGTCGTGAATGCGATTGCGCCGAAAGCGACTACCCGGCTCGAGGAACTCGCACAGGATACGCACAATCCTCGCATCCGGACTGTTCAG
>JBAZRU010000773.1:0-3373 GCA_041662805.1 Candidatus Hydrogenedentales bacterium
CGTGCACGTCGCTCGCCTTGTATTCCACCATCGCCTGGAACAACAGCTCCGTGCTGATATGGTCCAGACGGAACTTCTCCCCGATCAGCCGCCACACCTCCGGCAGCGGAATCTGCAGGTGAAACTTGTCGACTATCTCACGGACCTTCTCCGGGTCCTTCTTCCCTTCCGCGGGAATGGCCATCACCCAGCAGCCTTCCGCTTCCGTCAGCGAGCACAGGTCTCCGCTTTCCTTCGTGAGCGACTGCATCGCTTCAAGCGCGCGCCCCTTCACGTTCGCCTTGATCTTGTAGTAATCGAACTCCCCCTCGAACTCGTCCCGCTCCGCCGTGATCTCGATGGATGGCGCCCTGGCTACTATCTTGCGCGGGAGACCTTCCTTCTCGACAAGCTCCGTCTCGCACATGGCGATGATTTCGCGAATGCTCTTTTGGTTCCCAACACCCAGAATCCATTCTGCCATGAGACTTCTCCCCTGATTGCCGACATATTCGTACGACGGAAGCGCCCCCAAAGACCTGCAACGGTCATCCATAGTACTCCGACAATCGGAAAAGCGTCAACAAGAATCTGATAATTGCGAATTGTGAATTTACTGCTCTTCACAATTAAGAACAGGACCGATCCGTCGAATCCGACCGATCCGTCCTATTCTTGGCTCTCGATCTTACCTCAGCACAAAGCTCGCCGGCGCATAGGCATCCAGCTCAAACGTCATCGCCCCGTTCACCATGGGCAATCGTCTCTCCCCAGCCAGCGTCTCCCCACGCAGGTTAACCCGCCGGGCGTGGGTCGCACGGAGACCGTCCGGGAGAGTCACTGTCACTTCTCCCGACTGCCCGCCCTGTTCCCACACCCGCAGGACCGTGCCATCCCCATCGGGGTTCGGCCCGAACGCCGTCACGGCAACGCCCTTCCGAGACAGCGTGATGCCCGCCTGCGTGGACGGCAAGGCCCCGGGACGCGCCGTCGACCGTGCCGCCGCGAGCGGCACGCGTGTTTCCATGGACGGCGAGTACAACGCGGATTCCGGCGCGAATTTGTCGAAGGCCCAGATTCGCACGCGCGACGTCATGCGGCTGCCATCGCCGATCCACGCCGCGAAGTTGGTCCGCCAATGGTTGTTGTAGAGGTTGACGTACACGTAGGGTTTGTCCGGCGCGTACCGCGCGTCGAACTTGTATTCGCCGGGTTCGCCCAGACTCACCAGCGGCGAATCCCGAGGGCACACCGCCACGCCAGCGCCGGTCTTGCCGTCGTACACGGCCACCCCGGTATTGACCCACGAGAAGTGGTAATTGGCGTTCTCCACCGTCATGTCCTTCACCGGATCGAGATCCGCGCCGAGTCGCCCGAGACGAAACGTCGGGTTCTCGCATTGGAACGGCAGACACATCCACCCCGCTTCCGGCCAACCATCGGGCTGCTTCTGCCACGTGACTTCGATATCCGCGACCGGCATCTCCCCCGACAACGTCAAGCGGATGTACACCTGCTGCGGCTGGCCCGGCCCGGGGACCGTCCCCGTCATCGTCGCGCTCACGTCGATGGACGACACATTCACCGCGATCGCCATGTTTTCGGGCCGCGCATTGCAGTAGACGCTGTCCTTGGGCATGTCAAACGCGGAGAACATCAGCTTGTGCATCTCGTATTGCGGATAGAGCGACTTCGCCGTCCAGTCGGCGAGCTGTTGATACCCGAAGCGCTCATACAGGTATTGCCCGAACCCCTGCGGCGCGGCGGCATCCACCAATTCGCGGCCCGTCCGCTTGTCGATCAAACTGGCGATGCGCCCGGTCTTTGGTTCCAACGTCGCTTTGAAATACGGACTCTCGATGACGCCGCTCTGCGCATCCGCGGCCAGCGCGAGCGGTTCGGATTGCTCCTCGGAAACGAGATACGTCCGGTACCCCATCGGCGGCACGTCCTTGGCCACAAACCGAATCACGCGATACGGCGTTTCAAGACCCGGCCCCTCTTTCGCGATGGGAATCAAGGGACCGCCGTCCACCGCCTTCAACGAATTCCCCTCGGGCAGATGAAACACGTTCAACGTCACCTCGCCGTCGCGCGCCCACGCCAACGGGTTGTACACGACGATGCGCGGTTCGCGAACGTTCACGCTGTCGGCAAGCGTCAGCATCGCGTCCTTGTACGGACCGTCCACGAGCCGGCTCGCCTCCACGACGCTCCCCGCCTTCTCCCGCCACGATTCCTCCATGACCTCGAAGTTCGGCGGCAACCCTCGCTTCCACAACGTGTCCCACGCCTCGCCGAACGGCATCGCGATGTAATGCTGATTGGCCAACCCGAAGGTGTGCTCGCTGAACCGCATGCTCTGCACATAGGCCTCCGCCACGGCGTCGCTCACACGTGGGCGAAACACGCCCCAGCATTGCTCCAACGCCGTCAACTGATCCAACGCGCCAATCTCGGGCCGCGCATTGTGCGCCAGCTTGCACGCCGCGGGCATGCTCATCACGCCATGGATCCACGGATCGGGAATGTCGCTGCGCACCACCGGCAGCCCGCTCAAATCCTCCTTCAAGATTGCCGCGGCGAAATCGTCCAGCTTGCCGACCTTGGCCTCGATCCCCTTGCTGCGATAAAACTCGATATCCTTCTTGACGGTATCCGGCGCGGGCGGACCCTGGTTGTCCCCGGTCATGCTGATATACACCCACGTCTTGTACGGCCAATTCTCCGGCGGCAATGGCTCGCTGCCGTACCCGTTGTTGTACAACGTCAACAGACGCGACCCATCCGGCCCTTCCCACCAAAACATCGGCGGAAGATTGAACGTCATATTCACCAACGGACCGCCCATGTGATAGAACCGAATGCCCGCGTGCGTGAACAACGTCGGAATCACCCACGACTGCCCAGGCACATCCGACATCTTCGCCGCCGTCGACAACGGCAACCCAAATTCGCGATCCAACGCCGAAGAAACCCCAAGCCCGCGCACCAGATCTTCCAGCTCCGCCGTCTCCGTATGCGTCGTAAACGGATACGCATGCACGGCAAGACTGCCATCCCGCAACGCCTTCTCGATCTTCTGCCGCCGCTCCGGCGACTGCCCCTCCCCGAGAATCTGCTTAATCGGCCACCCCGACAGCGTCCACACAAAGCGCTGATCTCTAGGCTGCCGCGCATTCTGCTCGATCGCATCCAACACCCGATCCGCCATCTCCGTCCGATACTCATGCACGACATCCCGCGCCATCGCCGTGTACCCAATATCGAAATGCGTCTTGTACACGATGATCACCGTCTCCGGAGCCCCCGCCCACGAACAAACGCACGGCACCGCCATCGCAAACAAAACACCGATGAATGCCGTGAATGAAAACCGTATCCACTTGTCACT
>JBAZRU010000774.1:0-2248 GCA_041662805.1 Candidatus Hydrogenedentales bacterium
AAGACACGGCCCGCGCCGCCGCGTTCTATCACCACGTGTTTGGATGGGGCGCGTACCAGGTGGATGGCCCCGAAGACTATTGGATTCTCACGACGGGCCCGGACGGCGAACCCGGTATCGACGGCGGGCTGATCCGCAGGCAGGACGGTCAGGCGCGCACGATCAATTCGATCGACGTCGAGTCCGTGGACCTGTACCTCGAGCGAGTGGTGAGCAACGGTGGAACGATTTCCGCGCCGAAGAAGGCCATTCCCGGCGCCGGCTATCTCGCGTATTGTTCGGACACGGAAGGCAACGTGTTCTGCATATTTGAAACCAACCCATCGGCGGAATGATCGCGGTCGCACGCGCCTGCGCTGGTGCACTTGAGAGGCTTCATGAAACAGCTTGTATCGGAGAACGGATATCTGTCGGACGATGAGTTGCGGTCCTTTGTGGCCGGGGCTTTCGAGAACGAAAACGTCGAGGGCAAGCGCATCTTGTGCATCGTGCCGGATTCGACGCGCAGCATGCCGATGCCGACGATGTTTCGCGCACTGTTCGACACGCTTGGAAAACGCGCGGCCAAGCTAGACTACCTTATTGCCCTCGGCACGCATCCGCCAATGCCGGACGACGCCATTCGCGCGTTTTTCGGACTCACGGAAGCCGAGCGGAACGGCGTCTACCAATCGGTCGGTATCTTCAATCACGAATGGAAGAACCCAGCCGCACTCGCGAAGATCGGCACCATCACGGAAGAGCAGCTTGCCGACATTTCCGATGGGATGATGCGCGAGTCCGTGGACGTGAAAGTGAATCGCCGCGTGTTGGACTACGACCTGCTCTGCGTCGTCGGCCCGGTGTTTCCGCACGAGGTTGTCGGATTCAGCGGCGGCAATAAGTACTTCTTTCCCGGCGTCGCCGGCGAGGAGATACTCAACGTGTTCCATTGGCTCGGCGCGTTGATCTCGAACCCGGTCATCAACGGCACGAAGCTGACGCCTGTCCGCCGTGTGGTGGACACCGCCGCGGCGATGATCCCCGTCGAGAAGCGCTGCTTCTGTCTGAACGTGATGGGCAAGAAGACAAAGGGCATCTTCTACGGTTCACCGCAAGAAGCGTGGAGCGCGGCGGCGGATCTGTCGGCGCAGACCCACATCATGTACAAGGACAAGCCCTTCAAGAGCGTGCTCGCCATGGCCCCGCCGATGTACGATGAAATTTGGGTCGCGGGAAAATGCATGTACAAGTTGGAGCCGGTCGTGGCCGACGGCGGCGAACTCATCATTTACGGCGCGCATATCCATGAAGTCAGCGTGACGCACGGGCACCACATCAGACGTATCGGTTACCACACGCGCGACTATTTCCTCGCGCAGATGGAGAGGTTTGGAGATATCCCCGGCGGCATCCTTGCGCACTCCACCCACGTGCGCGGCATCGGCGCCTACGAAGACGGCGTCGAGAAATGCCGCGTGCAGGTCACCCTCGCCACGTCGATCCCGGAGGAGGAATGCCTCGCCATCAACCTCGGCTATCGCGACATCGCGAGCATCAATCCCGAGGAATGGCGCAATCGGGAAGACGAAGGGTATCTGCTCGTGGAGAACGCAGGCGAGGTGCTGTACCGGCTCAAGGAGGGGAATCCCGAACCTCAGCGATGCATTGTGCCCCGAAGAGGCTAGTTGTTAATTACTGCACTGGATTGGCTTGTATCCAATCGGTGAAAACCACTTCCGTCTTTATTGTGTCTCCCAAACCTCCGGCATTCGCCACCTCGAGATCGCTCCGGATCTCGTTCTTGATTGGGTCTGGGGAATTATTCAGGCGTCCCTCCGCCGTTTCCATTCGGATAGTGCACTCAGCCCGATTCATTTCGTAGACTTCGTAACCGTTCTCCTTCCAGGGGCCTCGCAACCGCATTGCCTCGTTCAATTCCTGTTTGGCGGCGGCATAGTCTGGGTTGCTTTGGTCCTTCAGCGCATATGCCAATTGCCCGTGATCGCGATGATAGTTGGGATCGGCGCTGATGAGTGCGCGAAATACTGGAATCGTCAACTCGATCACGTCTCGGTCCGCGGGATTTCGCCAAGCCGCCCGCCGCACATCTCTGGCAAGACGAAAGATAGTTGAACGCGTTGCGTGCGACGCCGCCGCAACAGCTTGGTTCAAGTCCGCTTGCTCAATACGCTTTCCTTCAGGCGCTTTTTCCAATTGTTGCTGAACAAGCACGAGTGCTTTGGCATCGTCTTGCTGACGATTCTGC
>JBAZRU010000774.1:2258-3372 GCA_041662805.1 Candidatus Hydrogenedentales bacterium
CATCAGATCCAACTTTTCCTTAACATCTGCTACGACTTGCATATCGGCAAAGCGCAGAGCCTTGACCATGTAGAGTCGAGTCCACAAATACCCCGCGAGCACTCCTGCCACGCCGAAATAGATGATAAGAAACATCGCGAACCCTTCGGCTGCGACCGATCCGCCAAACCCAGCCGCAGTGTATTGAGAAACCTGCACAAGTTTGGAGCCAATTCCCTTCATCTCCACCAGGCCGACGCCTATGATAATTTTGGTAAGCCAATCCGATACTTGCTCCAGATTGGTGTTGGCCCGATACCAGGTACCGGGAGCGTCAGCCTTCTCTCCGCCCTTGCCGTCGTTTTGGCCGCCGCTTTCTCCCTGAAGTGTGCGCGGTATTCCAAACAAGAATCCGATCAGGATTCCGCTAAGGAGCGCAGCTCCGGCTACGACCGACCCTGTACCAATCGCAGAACTGTGAGCCGAGGCGCCATATCCGAAAACCAGGACTGCAAGAATTCCTAGAACGATGAAGCCGAGTATTGCGATCAAGGCATTTCTACCCGCCTGCTCTCCGTTGTCCATATCAGTTCCCCTTCTCGCTGGCCACACACGTTTCTATATCTTGCTAGCTCTCCAAATAGTTCCCATTGTTTATCATGAGTGCAGCGAATTGTCAAACAATAAATACCGTCCGAGTGCAGCAATACGCCCCAGGAGAAAGAAAGGAGGAAGGCACTCATGCAGGTCCGTTCGCCTTATCATTCGTTTGCCCTGTCATTTTTGTGCCCGCCCAGCGAATCACGATATACTTCACGCCGTCCGCCGAGTTCATTACAAACCACGCTCCAACTCTGTTGAGGCGTGTGCAATTAAGGGGGTAACGATGCCGAAGAATGTAATTGTCGCCCAGTCGGGAGGGCCAAGTCCGGTCATCAACAGTTCGCTGCGGGGGGTCATCGAGACATGCAAGATGTTTCCGGAGACCTTCGGGACCGTGTATGCCGGGTGGCATGGCATCGAGGGGGTGCTGAAAGAGGAATTGCTGAATCTCTCCGCGCAGACGGATGAGGAAATCGCCCTCTTGCGCTACACGCCCGCGGCGGGGTCCATCGGCACGTGCCGGTACAAACTG
>JBAZRU010000775.1:0-3372 GCA_041662805.1 Candidatus Hydrogenedentales bacterium
CACCAAGGCGACCGCCAACGGCACCCAGGCAGTCGGCAGCACGGGCGATGCCCATTACACGACCAGCCGGGCGCTGGTGATCGCGGCGGCACGCACGGCAATTCTGGTTGTTCCGGGTTCCGGCAGCATTCTCGGGATCGCCTTGTACAGCGGCGCGATCTATGCGGCACGCAATGCTGCGGACGGCCTGACCGCGGCGATCTACAAGTCGAGCGCATCCGGCTGGACTGCGGTGAAGGCCGGACTGATTGCTGGCGGCACTTGGCGCCTTGACGTGGCGAACTTCTCGGGCACCGCGACCAGCAAATCCCTGTTCGGCTGCGATGGCCGCAATAACCCGTTCTGGTGGGACGGCACCACCTACACCCACATTACCGGACTGTGGGACAGCGCCGCGACCAGCACGGACAGCGTGGCCATCGGCACCGGCGCCAAGACCTTCGTGCTGGTGGAAGCCAACCGCGACTACACGGCGGGCGATGCGGTGACGGTATGGGACGCGGCGACGGCAGCGAACTGGATGGCCGGCACCGTGACAACGTGGACATCCGGCACCAAGACCCTGGTGCTGAACATTACCAGCGTCGGCGGCAGCGGCACCAAGACGGCGTGGCATGTCGGCATGACCGACTACAGCGATAAGCCCTACATGCTGCGCGAGCACAAGGATCACATGATGTACGCCTACCCGAACGGGCAGCTGCGGACATCCGACCTGGGCGACCCGACCACGGGCGCCGGCGCGAGTGCGTCTCTGTTCGGGCTGGGTGACGAAATCACCAACCTGCTGACGCTGAAATCCGGCAACCTCGCCATCTACTGCGCCAACTCGATCTACCTCCTGACCGGATCCAACCAGCTTGATTGGGTCAAAGAAGAATACTCGGCCAGCGGCGGCGCCACGGCAGACACGGCCATCGAGGTGGCCGGGGTGGGCATTCACATCGACGCCGGCGCGATCAAATCGCTGCAGGCAACCCAGGCATACGGCAATTACGAAACCTCGTCGCTGTCGTCCGAAGTGGGCGCGCGCCTGTCTGCCCTGCTGCCGTATCTGGTGGCGTGCGTCGGCAACAAGGCCAAGCAGCAATACCGGGTCTATGCGTCAAACGGCGATGTGCTGGTGATGACCGTTACCACGCCGAATGCAGTCATCACGCCCAAAGACGTGTCGCCTACCGTCTGCAACTACAACCACGACATTGCATGCGTGGCGACCGGCGAACTGTCGGACGGCTCCGAGGCGCACTTCTTCGGCACCACGGACGGCTATGTGATGCACGAACGGTCTGGCACCAGCTTTGACGGCCAGTCCATCCCGTACACCATGCGCCTGACGTACAACAGCTTCGGCTCGCCGGCCAACAAAAAACGCTTCCGCAAGCTGGAGTTCGAGATCTCAGCCAATGGAAGCGTGACCTTCAACTACAAGCAGCACTTCGACAACCAGGACGGTTTCTATGCCTCGTCGGCCAATACCGAGGCGACGGCAGAAGCAGAAAGCGGCTTGTGGGACGTGGCCACATGGGATGAATTCGTGTGGGCCAGCGCCGACCAGACTTCCATTTCGCAGCATGTACGGGTGCCCGCCAACGTCGCCGGCATCGGGCGCAGCATGTCTCTGACGTTTTCGTTCAGTTCTGATTCCGCGCTGCCGCACACCATTCACGGCATTTTGTACCACTACACCCCACTTGGAATGACGAGGTAATTATGGCCGATGCGAACGCCTTTTTCGACTGGATCGGCACTACGCTGTCCGGTTTCCGCTTTATCGCACGCGACACGGCTCGCTCCGATGACGTGAACGATGCGCTGGATTATGTGTCGGCTGGATTCACAGCAGTCGAAACCAAGACCGATGCGGCGATCAAACTGCCGGATGGCGAGACGGCGGCGACCCTCGGGAACGCGGTGGCGCGCGCCGGCAAGGTGCTGGGGTTCAACGCGGCGACCGGGGCGGTTGAGGCGACCATCACCGCCGATGAAATCAGCAACGCGCAGACCTATGCCACCAATGCAGCGGCCTCGGAGGCGGCTGCCGCGGCAAGCTACGACTCGTTCGACGACCGCTACCTGGGTGCCAAGGCGGTCGAGCCCGGGGTGGACAACGACGGCAATGCGCTATTGCTTGGAGCCCTGTACTTCAACTCGGTGGCTGGTGAAATGCGTGTGTACGACGGTGCGGCCTGGCTGTCGCCGACCAGCCTCGACGCCACTCTGACGGCGATTGCAAACGAATCGATCGGCGCGTTCAGTCACCGCAACAAGATCATCAATGGCGCGTTCGGCGTGGCACAGCGCGGCACGTCGTTCACCAGCGCGACCACTCCGGCCAACAGCAATGACATCGTTGATGTCACCCAGGAAACCACGACCATCCCGACCAATGGCCAGTTCGCTATCGCCCTGGATGTCGAAACCATCAACAAGAAGTTCGGCATCGCGCAGATCATCGAGCGCAAGGACTGCGTGGGCCTGATCGGCGGCAATGTCACGCTGTCGTTCAAGGCCAAGGTGTCGGCCACGACCAAGCTGGACAACGTGAAGGCGGCCATCGTCGCATGGTCCGGTACTGCTGACACGGTGACGAGCGACATCGTGAGCGCGTGGGAGATCGAGGGCACTGATCCGACGCTCATCGCCAACGCGACCTACGAGAACACGCCGGCGAATCTCAGCGTAACGACCAGCTACGCGACTTATACGGTTACAGCGGCGGTGGATACTGCCAGCGCCGCCAATATCATCGTGTTCATCTGGTCCGATGTGACAGATACGACCCTCGGTGACTTCCTTTACATCACCGATGTCCAGTTGGAGCCGGGGTCAGTCGCAACCCCGTTCGAGCATCGTCCATACGGCACCGAGTTGGCGCTGTGCCAGCGGTATTACTACAGGGCAAGCGCTGCAGCTCTCGGCGATAAGTTTGGTGCAGGCATGGCAACCACAACGGTAAATGCGTCCGCTATGGTGATGTTTAAGCAACCAATGAGAATCCCCCCAACCGCGCTAGAAACCTCTGGCACCGCTACTGATTACGACATATTCGTAAGTGCCCCAACTGTTTGTAGTGCCGTACCAACTTTCAACTCAGCCACCAAGGACAGTGCTGCTGTTACATGCGCTGTTGCATCTGGATTAACGGCGGGAAATGGTGCGTACCTCCGGGGGCAGAACGCCTCCGCTTATCTCGCATGGAGTGCTGAACTATGATTGGCTACAAGTACGCCGACAGTAGCAACAAGGTAGTACGCCGCATCGACAGTGACGGCATTTCTCGCAGTTCATGCACCGTGGAAAACCCGCAGTTCATTGCGTGGCTGGCCGAAGGCAACACGCCCACTCCCGCCGATCCCGCCCCCGTTCTCC
>JBAZRU010000776.1:0-1054 GCA_041662805.1 Candidatus Hydrogenedentales bacterium
GGGCCAACGCACGCTCAGAGATCGCGAAGATCAAGGCCATCCCGAAGCAGGGCTGGATCGCGCGCCACACCGCCGCCTCAGTCGGTGTCGGGGCGACCTACGGGCAGGACGGGCGCGTGGCGGTCGGGCCTACTGTGAGTTTCGGCTTCCGGTTCTTTCCGTAGCATCTAGGGCCGTGATTTTGACGAGAATGAGCGACGGGTTCTTGTCTTCGGCCATCGCGCGGAGTGCTTCCAGTTCTGTAGCCCATTCGCCATCAAGCCCGACTACCCGCCACGGCTTGAACGTCGCGGCCCATCGTGCTTCATACTCGGCCCGACTGACATTCGACGGTCTACGGGCGTCCCCTTTCCCTTGGCTCACGCGGCTAATCCCAGAAGTTCCGTGGATGGCGCGCGACCCAGTAGATCAGGGCGATGCCGACGACGGCCAAGATGGCGACTTGGATCATCATTCTGACGGTCATAGCGTCTCCGGTGGGAGCAGGGCTTCGATGCGGTTGGCGAGGGAGTCAAGTGCAACATCGTCCCACACATCGCTCTCGTCGCAATGAGCCGTCCGAGCGAACCGCGACGATTCGGCGATAGTCCGCAATGTCGCCACATCCTCTCTGGTGAAGCCGAAGTGATGGCCGTGGAGGTAGAGGGCGGCGCGCTGATGATCCGAGAGGATCGGAACGGTTGTCGTAACAACAACCATATGCTTGCAAACCAAGTCATCGGCTTCTGGGCGCTCGCAACAGCCGCATATCGGCCTGCCTAAGAAGACATTCCTCCACTCCTCTGCCGTCAGGGCTGGCGTAATCGGTTCGGTCATCGTCCCATTCCTTCGTCAAGGAGTCGGCAGTCGTAGGCGATCACGGGTGCGTAGATCGCGGGGTCGGGGGGATTCCGCGTGTTATAGGGGAACGGTTCGGGGTGCGTCGGCACGGAGACGATAACCGGCTTGTGGTGGATGACCGTCACGGTGATCGGGATTTTGGTCACTTGTCCTCCCCATACTTCTCCAGCCAATCCGCAAGGGATCGGGCGTCGGCAGGGGTCGGGCAATGCGG
>JBAZRU010000776.1:1064-3370 GCA_041662805.1 Candidatus Hydrogenedentales bacterium
GACCGCGTAGGCGGACCACCCACACGTCCCCGTGGTCGCACCGCACCAAGTACACCGGAAACGCATTGCCGAGGACGCCCGTATGCGTCTGCTCGTGGAGGACGCGACGGACCGTACCCACAGGCGCTAGGCGCGGGTTCCGCCCGACGATCCGGTATACCGTGGACACTACCGCGCCACGAGGATCAGGAGGGTGACGGCCTCTGCCAACGCGACAAGAGCGAATCCCTTGAGGTTGCGCCAGTAGTAGCGGGAGGTCGTGCGCTCCGTCTCTAAGAGTGCGCGGACGGCGGCAAGTTCGCGTTCGGCCTGCTCCCACATCGGGCGGTAGGCGGGGCGCTTCTTCGGGGACGACAGGTCTACGCTGGCTTCCATACTAGGTGGCTCCTTTGGTGTGCGATTACGGCGTGAATGTAGTGTCGGGGAGAATCGCGAGATGTTCGCGCCACGCTGTCCATCGGGCGATCATTTCGACGGCGAGTTCGTCCCACTCCTCGCGCGTATGCCCACTGGGTCCGTTCTTGTGCGGACGACAATGCGACCAGTTCGCCTCGTGGAAGCACCCATCATACCCGTCGGTTGGCCAATCCATCATCTCGTTGGCATCCCACGGTCCATCTGTCAGTCCGACGATGCCTTCGTTCGCAGAATCCCACCAGTGAATAATCATTCCTTCTCCTGTTCGAGACACGCGGCGACGGCTTCGACGTCTGAGATAAGCGTCATTCCCAGCATGGTATGATCTTGGACAGCGCCTTGGCTATGGCTGTATACTCCTTGATCTGCTTCAGCTCAACGGTGACATTGGGGTGGTGCAATGCCATTCTCCGAAGTTTCGTGGCACTTTCCGGACTCATCCAACCCTTGATTTCGTGATAGACGAAAGACCCGTCGGCGGAGAACACCTTGAAGTCGGGAGTGTAGAACTTGCTCCCCCTCTTGACCGGAAACTCGAACGTGTCGGGCTCGTACTGCCAGCGCGCTATTTCTCCGCGCTCCTCTAGCCAGTTGAGGTATCTGGCCCAGTTCGCCTCCCATCCAGACCGAAAATACCTGTCCCCCAAATCGGCCCTCTTTCCGCCCTTGGCGCGACGCCCTTTATTTCTCACAGCCCCGCTCACGGTAAGTGTTGTACTTGACATCCACGCCGCCTTACATTCGCACGAACAAAAGGAGCCAGCACCCTTCTTGGAGAGAATATTGGATGGCTTTATCATAAACGTGTTCCCGCACCGTAAGCATACCATCGCAACCTTCTTGCGCGAGGCCTCGTTTCGACATTTGTTCGAGCAAAACCGAGCCGCGCCCCGCTTTACGTGGCAGGCGTATGGCTGAAACCACTCGCCGCACTGGGCGCAGGTAAGCCTCGGCCTTTCAGGGAACGCCAACAGCCTACACTTATCCGAACAAAAGGTCTTGGCTCCGTGATGTGACGGTTTGCGGCGAAACTGCTTACCGCACCGATGGCACGTGGTGTCGCCTAGTGCCCCCTTCCACTTGGAGGCTCCTGCCCCAGACCTAACCACGCTACGGCACTTGAAGGAACAGAACTTCCCGTTCCCCGCCGCGAGTCTACTTGGGGCCGCATAGAACCCTACCCCACATACTAGACAAATGGCCGTTGTTGGAAGTGTCATGACTGCGCGCAGAGCGCCTTGACGATAGGGATGTACGTAGTCGGTGTCATCACCGCCCCTTCGCCCATACGCCGCTTCCCTGCACGACGCGCTTCGCCACCGTCGTCCGCACAGCCACGTTCACGGCTCGGACATAAGAGCGTTCGCCTGACGAGGCACATTCGATGTTATGCGCTTCGATGGCGGCGGCGGTATCGAGCCACTTGGCGCACGCCACGCAGTACGTGTTGGTGGTCACTTGACGCTCTTGTGGCCGTCGTTCTTGTCGAGCGTTTTCTTGAACAGGGTACGGCTGGCGGCGTGATAGACGACGACGCCCTCTGGTTGCATAAAGCCGGGTACTGCCGCGCTCCCGTTAGCCGAGAGTTGGGCAAGACATTCATCCACCTTCCCTGTATCGAATGTCCAGCGAAGCAGTACGGGGACAACGTGGCAACAGGCGGGGCGCACGGTGTCATCGGCCCACCGCGCGACATTGAACAGCGAGAACCGCTTATGGTCGAGGCCGTAGCGCCGCTGGATGCCAGCGCCCCACCACTCGCCGTAGTGCGAGCCGACGCCAAGGCCGGTACGCAACTCGTCCTCGTGTTCCTTGACCCAGCGGGCAAAGCCGAAGTTGTCGTCTTCTGGCGTGATCCAGCGGTTGCGTGATCCGGCCAGCACCGTCCC
>JBAZRU010000777.1:0-3367 GCA_041662805.1 Candidatus Hydrogenedentales bacterium
CGAAAATGGGTTGAAGAAGCCGCCGCGACACTTTCCGATGACCGCTATTCCAAGTTGCCGCACACCCTCGTGCATGGCGATATCCAACCTGCAAACGTGGTGATTTCCGAGACGGGGCTCCCCCTTCTCGTGGATATGGACTGGTGCGCATGGCGGCCCCGCATCTACGACCTCGGCTTCGCCATTCTCTTCTGCTGCGCCGAGCGCGCGACTCCAATTCGAGGTGATGACATCTGGTCCCTTACCCAGCCGTGCAAGCTTCGGCCCGACCTTGTATCTTCCTTCCTTGATGCGTATGGGGGAGCATACACATCGCTGTCGCGCGAAGAAGATTCCATGATGCGGGCTCAAATGGTACTTTCGTGGTGCAGCAGCCGAATCGCAGGCGCCTTGAAGGTATCTGCTTCGGCGCGTGCCGATTTCCTGGAGCGTCCTCCGGTAGCTCTTTCGGAACTGGGGTTGTGACCATGGCGGATGAGAAGGCAAGTTCCATGCCTCCGAGCTTTTTCTCCCCATGCTAAAATTGCATCGGGCTCCAAAACTCCAAACAGGAAGATGATCCGATGAACACGTTGTTGATCGCGTCAATGATATGGGCCTCCTTCGCCGTGGCGGACGATACAGCGGGCATCGTGGCGCACTACGCGTTTGACGAAGGTTCAGGTCCCCTGCTTCACGATCGGAGTGGGAATGGCCACGATGGCACGATCACGGGTGCGCACTGGGTCCCCGAGGCGGAGGGTGGCGGGCTTCGGTTCAATGGGGGGGCCGAAAGCGCGTACGTGGACTTCGGCGACAATCGAGCCCTCAAGATCGCGGGCGATTCGACGATTCTCGCGTGGGTCCGACTGGACGCTTCACCCTATCCAGACGAAGCGACAAATTGGGCCATTGTCGATTGCGAGGGTTATCGCGCAGAAGGGTTTGTGTTGCGGATCGACGGCGGCAGTTCCCGGGTGCTGTACCGCGCAAGCCAAGCCGGTGCGGACCAGTACGCGTTTGGAGCGACCGTCCTTCCCAACCGCGCGGTGCATTTCGTCGCAGTCGTTCGCGAAGGCGACGCAGCCACCATCTATGTCAATGGCCTACCGGACGCAACGTTTGCTGTCCGTCCCCAGGAGTTCGGTTCGGCTCCATTTCGAATCAGCGCCGACGGCCAGTCCTTTCGGGGGACTATTTACGAAGTCACCCTGTTGAACCGTCCCGTTGGGGCGGACGAGATCGCGGCGCGGTATTGGCGCGGCGCCGAGAAGTATCGGAAGGAAGGCGCGAAGCCGGGTGAGTTGGCCCTTAAACCGTATGTCTACTATGACGAGATGGAGGCCCGTGCTGAGGTCTCGTATCTGGGCGTGATGCCGCTGTCGGCAGGCGAAGAGGTGCGCGTCGCGCTGGCTCGGCGCGATGGCGAGACCCTTGCCTCCCAGACGGTTTCGGAAATCCCTCGCGAAGGCCGGGGACAATACGTCTTCCCGCTCGTCGGACTCGCGGAAGGTGAGTATGAGCTTCGGGCAGAGTTGGTGGGCTCCGCACGAACGGCACGTGCAACCGCGCTGTTTCGTTATCCTGCGTCGCACGCTGAAGTCCCGTCCCCCAAGGACGTGACGATTGGCCCCTTGGTTTCCGATCCGGGCCCCTTGGAGTGCCGCGTTGAACCCTCGCCCGGCGGCGGTACCCACATAACCGTGGGCGGGACTCGCCTCGCGCTGGAATCCTCGTTCTCCATTCCGAACAGCGGCGACAACCGTTTGATATGCGCCGAGGTCTTGGACGCCACCGGTGAGCCCGAGTGGCAACCTGTCCAAACCGGGTCCACCGTCGTCGCGGCGAAGGGCCGGTTCTACGCCTTGGAGCGACGGTTACGGCCCGAGCCAGGGCGCGTCGTGGTGACAGACACCATTACCAATCTCACCGGTGAACCCCAAGGCGTGGTGTTTCACAATCGACTGAGTGTGCGCGATGCGGAGTTTGAAAAGGCGCTTGTGGCGGCAAAGGAGACGTATCGCTTCGTGGAGGATTGCCCGCTCAAGTTCTGTCCGTCTATCTTCCTCGTGAAACCTGGATTGGGTGTCGGTCTCGTTGCTTTGGACGATGTCTACATTGTCCAGAGCCGCGGCGCTTCGGACGGCAAGAAATGGGTGGATCTCTATTCCAGAGAATTCGCGCTGGACGTCGGCGCTGCTTATACGTTCGAGTGGGCTTTCTATGCGAACGTCACCGGTGACTACTTCGATTTTGTCAACGCGATCCGCCGTGACGAGCGCCGCAACGAGGTCACTGTCGAGGGAGGCCTGTCGTTCCTGCAGGGGACACAACAGCGACGCGACGCCGCCCTTGTGCCTGGCCCCGAATACTTTGCCCTGCGCGAACCGAAGTATGTCACGCTCGGGTGCCTTTCCTGGTGCACGGACGATCCCGCGATCTCGGTGGAAGGGGTCGAGTTCGTCGAACACCCCCAGGAACGCAAGCAGGTTCGTGCGATGATGGATGCTCTGGCGGCGGTCCGGCCTGACGCGAAGGGCATGTTCCATGTCGCGCACCAACTCTACGCCACGAACCGACCCGACGAGCGATTCCCCGACTCGAGAGTCATCGGCCCCGACGGTAAGCAAGTAGTCTATCCCTATGAATACACGAACGGCTCCTATTTCTCCGCGGAGCGCGTCGCGGACAACTGGCGCTGGTGGATCTTCTATCCCACCCTTGAGAACTCCTTCGGAAAGGCTTTGCTCAATAGTGTGGATGTCATGATGGACGAGATGGGAACCGAGGGCGTGTTCGCGGACGGATTCCTTTTCGGTTATGGGGGCGAATACACCTATGACCGTTGGGACGGGCGCAGCGCCGACATCGACCCCGCTACACACGTCATCGTACGCAAGAAGGCCTCCGTCCTCCTTGTTACCCAAGATGCCATGGCCGCATGGTGCCGGAAGATCTGGGCCAAGGGCGGCGTCGTGATCGCCAACGGCGTAGTCCCGACCCGCTCGCTATGCACGTTGCCCGTCATCACCGACAAGGAAGTCACCGAAGGACCCGACGTCGCACTTCTCCCGACACCTGTCACGCTCGGCAACCCTGCTGTGTGCCGGTCGGAGGAAGGCGTCTACGAGGACGTGTTGAGCAAGCTTCGCTGGGGCAATCTGTATTTCTACTATAACGAACCCGCGGCATTGGCTTACGAATCCGTCCCCAAGCGGATGTATCCCATTACCGTGCAGGAAGTGCATGCGGGATACGTCAAAGGGAAGGAACGCTTGGTCACGATGCGCAGCGGCGTTTACGGCTGGCCCGAGGCACGGGACCTTCATCTGGCCTATCGCTATGACGGGCGGGGCCATCCGATCCGTGCAGGGTTTGTCACTGCCGT
>JBAZRU010000778.1:0-3357 GCA_041662805.1 Candidatus Hydrogenedentales bacterium
AGACGGTGAAGATTGCATTGCCCTTGGTCTTGTATAGTTCCTGCAAGGCCGCCTTGGCAGCGAGAATGTAACCCTTGAGGTTGATCCCGACCAGTTCATCGATGGCCTCCGCAAGCTTTTCTTCCGACGTGCCGGCGATCGAGGCGTTGTAGTCCCAGACACCGGCGTTGCCGACAAGGGTGTCGATCTTGCCGAAGGCTTCGACACATCTCGCCACCGCCGCCTTGTTGTCGGCCATGCTGCGGACGTCACCAGAAGTGCCGACGACCTTGCCGCCAAACATGGCAACAACTTCTTGCACACGCTCCTCCGAACGGTCGAGGATAGCGACTTTCGCCCCCTCGGCCAGGAACCGCTCGACGATCGCCTTGCCGAGTCCCGAACCGCCCCCGGTGACAAGTGCCACCTGGCCATTTAACAACATTTATGTTCCTCCCTCTGAAGTTTGGCGTTTTCGGGATCTACATAGATTTCTCCGTTCTCGATTTTGATAGGAAAGATCTTGAGCGCTTTGCAGGCCGGCAGCGCCTTCACCTCACCTGTGCGCACGTCGAACTTTGCCATATGGAGCGAACACTCCACGATGTGGCCGTCGAGATATCCGTCGCACAATGACCAAGTGTCATGTGTGCAAGTGTCCTGGACGGCATATACTTGCCCATCGACATTGCAGATGAGGATGGGCTCCGCTCCTCCGTTGAACACTTTCATATCTCCCTCTGGCAAATCTGCCAAAGGGAGGACATAATTCCATGGCATTAGGGCACGTCTCCTCAGAAGAAGAAGCTGATGTTGTTGGACAGCAGTGTGCTCTGATCGATGAGAATCTTGCGCTCGACGATCTCGAAGCCGCAGGCGTCGTCTACTCGACGAATTCGATCTTGCCGCTCGGCCGCGAAAAAGTCAGTTTGCCGTTCCTGACGGTTGCGGTCCGTCATCAGTGAAGTACTCACGTCATAGACATCAGCCTGCCGATCTTTCCAGATCAGCACATTTCCTACAATGTGGCGCAGGCGCGAGGCCGGGTTCTCGGACCAGCCCACATCGGATGTGATTTTACGTATACGACCGTCCAGGCTGCTCCAGTTGTCCGCAAAATGGCCAAAACCTTTCTCATCGGTGTATTCGAGCTTCGCTTCGCGCATGACGCGGGTAGACCGAAGGGGCGCCCAGTACTTGATATCTTTCGACATTAAGGAGAACCATTCCTCCCACCGGCGATCTGCCATTAGTTTGGCTTCCCAGTAGTAGAATTGTTCGATCTCGTGCTGAAGTTCTACACTAATTAGTTCCGGCTTCACCTGAAATGCGGATTGAGATGCGGTATCGAGCATGCGTTCCTCCCTTAGCTACTGCGGGCAGGCACCGACCCGTACCTGCCCGGAATGACTGTCTTACTCAGCGGCACAGGCAGTCGCGCCGAACCCCAGGTCAGTCCAGTTCGTCGTCGTGAGCATCTTAGCCCAATGCTTGTAGATGTTGCGTGCGGACTCTTCGGCGTAGGTATAGGCGAAGCTCTCGCCCGGAAAACCCGGCTCGATGCTCGTGGATTGCACAGTGTGCTGCGCCATTTCGATGTTGAAAGGTTGCTGACGCGCAACATGGCCACGCAGAACGTGCTGAATATCGTTCCAATTTTCGCCGTCGTCTTGCTCGAAAACACCGCTCGCCGAGAAGGTGCGGACCATATTGCGCCGCCATTCCTCCTTGATATTGTCGGGCGCAGTCCTATCCACCAAGGTGAACGTCCAGAGTTCCATCTCGTTCGGCCCGCGCGGTTGCCACATTCTCACGGTATTGAGCCCGGTCAGGAACGACAGGTTTGGGAACACATTCATATGACAAAGGTTGACGTCCGCCCGGCCCTGCCCCAGCCGCTTCACCGCTTCCTCATAAGCCGGACCACTTGTCAGATACTCGGTCAGCTGCGGGCCACAGATCACCTGATAGAACATCGGATTGCGCGAGAACAAGCCACATCCGTGGCCATTGCCGATATAGACATTCATCCCGTCCGTTGGCGGCTGAACCTGCGACAGGTCAGTGCCCGCGGGTACGCCCGCTATGATGCCTGACACATGCGCGGTTGTTCCCGCGTGATAGGCGTCACTGCCGAATTGCTCAGCTGCAAACTTCCAGTTTGCCGGGATCACAAACTTTTGGACTCCGGTAATCACTTCGGTGCCGCCTTCGGCGCGGTCCAGCATGATATCCATGTAGAACTTCGCATCGCCCAGATAGGTGTCGAGGTTCGGCGCACTTTCGTCCCAGTTGGCGAAGATCAGGCCCTTGTAGGTCTCGACACGTGCCTGTTTTGGACCCCATTCGGCCTTGTTCAGCTTGCCACCGAAAGCCTCTTGTTCCATCGGCACGCTGACCAGGTTCCCGGCCGTGTCATAGGCCCAGCCGTGGTAGGGGCAGGTAAAAGCCTTGGCGTTTCCGCCATCCACTCGGCAGATCCGCATTCCTCGGTGCCGGCACTGGTTGAGGAAGACGCGGATGCTGTTGTCCTTCTGGCGGACAACGACAACCGGATCCTCGCCGATATAGGCGGCTTGGTAATCGCCGGCCTTCGGAATCTGGGTCTCGTGACCCATACAGACCCAAGAGCGGGCAAAAATCCGTTCCAGTTCCAGCTGATAAAGATCCTCGCTGGTGTAGATCTCGGGGCTGTAGCGTCCGGTGTCCGTGTTGACCAACGCCCGAATCTCGTTGGCGTTGTATTTCCTGCCGCTTGGCGTATGCGGTGCTAGTGTCATGCTTTCCTCCCGATCGTCTATTTTGCTGCAATAAAGTTAACGTCCGCGTGAAGACCTCGTCTCTGAGGTCTGCGCCACCCCGCCCGAAGCGGCGCAACTTTCACTCCTGATTGCCGCGGTCCTCGCGCCAGAGACCGAGCTTCTCTTGCGCTACGCGGTCCGAATAGGTGAAGAACACTGTCTCCTCCAAAGGCATGTGCGTCACCCAGTGCCAGCTTGGGGCGACGAACACGTCCTTCTTGCCCCAGATGATCTCCTTGCCGCCGATCTGCGACTTGCTCGAACCTTCCAGCACAACAAAGACCATCGCATCGGTCGAGCGGTATGGCGCGGCGGAAAAGCCCTTCGGTAGGAGTTGAAGACCGGTCGCGATGGTTGGCATCGCCCATCCCCCATCCACGGGGTTGACGAAACGCATCTTCAGGCCGTGGCAACGGTCCCACTCCTGAGATTTCTTGAGCGCCTCTAGCGCCTCGCGCGACCTTTCGTACGGGTAGTTGAAGATGGGAGACGCAAGCCCCTTGTGTGCTAAATCGACCGGCATGAGATTAGCGCCGTACCGGCCCGAGCTGTCTCCGATATTGTGGACAATGGGCTG
>JBAZRU010000779.1:0-1629 GCA_041662805.1 Candidatus Hydrogenedentales bacterium
GTCAGGGCCTGCGTCGTCTCGATGATCGCGAACAAGGTATCCGTGTCGAATACGGTCTCCTTGTGTTGCAGGAGCGTCGCCAAGCGCTCAAGCCCGAGGCCCGTGTCGATGCCACGGTTCTTCAGCGGCGGACGCGAACCGTCGAGTTGTTGGTCGTACTGGGGGAAGACGTGATTCCAGTACTCGATAAAGCGCTCGCAATGCTCGCAGCCCGGCGCACAGTCCGGCCGGCCGCAACCAAGCGACGCGCCGCGATCCCAGTGCATTTCCGAGCACGGCCCGCAGGCGCCCGTGTCGCCGGCCGGCCCCCAGAAATTATCCTTCGCGCCCAACCGCACGATGCGGCTCGCGGGCACGCCGATTTCCTTCTCCCAAATGGAATAGGCCTCGTCGTCTTGTTCGTACACCGACACCCAGATGCGGGCGGGGTCGAGTTTCAATACCTCGGTTGAGTACTCCCAACCCCACGAAACCGATTCGCGCTTGAAATAATCGCCGAACGAGAAATTGCCGAGCATCTCAAAAAACGTGAGATGCCGAGTCGTCTTTCCGACCTCGTCCAAGTCGTTTGCCTTGCCGCCCGCCCGCAAGCACTTCTGCGACGTGGTCGCCCGGCGATACGGGACCGGTATCTCGCCCGTGTAATACGGCTTGAACTGCACCATCCCCGCGCTTGTGAACAACAGCGTCGGGTCGTTGCTCGGCACGAGCTTATCGCTGCGCTCCACGACGTGGTCGCGCGTACGGAAAAACTCCAGGAAACTCGAACGGATTTCGTCACTAGTCAAGATTGGTCTCCACTTCTACGACAAAACGCGCCGACCCCGGCGCGCAATTGAGGTGTGATCCGATTATTGCCCGGCAAATCGTAGCAAATATTGGATTTGAAGGGCAATGTGGGCATGATGGGTGGGTAGCGGACTGAGTGGAGGCGCTGGACGCTGTGGACGTAGACGACGAGAGTCGGACATGTCCGACGAGTCCGACACGTCCGACACATCCGATTACCAGCCACGCATATCGCCGTGGCGCTGGCCATCCGCACCCAGGCACACGTCGCGACGTGTGTCACAAAATTGACTTCGCTTTCCGCCGCGTGCTATATTCCCTCCCGCTCTGGCGACAGAGCGTGAAACGCCCGCGGGGGCGTAGTTCAGTTGGTTAGAACGCTGCCCTGTCACGGCAGAGGTCGCCGGTTCGAGCCCGGTCGTCCCCGCCATTTAAGACATTCAAGGCCAAGAACTTGTCGAAATGAGTTCTTGGCCTTCTTCTTTGTTCGGCACTTGGTGAGTACGCCGCGCGGGCCGTTCAGTTCGCAGCACCTCACTCCCCGGCTTGAGCACATCAATCAAGCCGTGCATTCAGCACGTATCAGTAGCCTTCAAACCAGCGCTTGAGATTCTGGATGGCCGCGTACGTGGCGATGTCGTTCCTGGGGTCAGAACCGCCGCCCGAATCATCGCGAAGCATCTCCTTCACGACGTGGTCAACGGCAGGCGTGTGCGGATTACCGGTGGCCAAGTTGTCGCCGTTGCCGGTTATCAACTTGGCCTCTCCGGTTCCGTGCACGTTCTCGTTCATTCGAAAATTGTCTTCAGGTCGTCGAACGCATTCGCCACGCCTTCTTTG
>JBAZRU010000779.1:1639-3349 GCA_041662805.1 Candidatus Hydrogenedentales bacterium
GACCTTTTCCCAGCGGTCAGCGCTTGCAGATTTCAATTCGTCGAGTTTGCGGCCTGCCTCGTCGAGCTTCACTTCGGCTTGCGCGCGTTTCGCTTCCAGGTCGGTCTTGGTTTGCCCCTCGGCCTTTGAGGCGCGTTCCTTAAGCTCGCCGTACTTCTCTTTGAACACGTCCAACTGCTTCTGCATGGCGACGGTGTACTCTTCCCACTTCTCTTGAGCGGCCTCGCCTGTCGCGCTCGCAGCTTCGGTGGAATCCAGTTGCTTGACCGTTATCTTCGCTTCTGCGACCGCGTCGGCGCCCTTCGTGGGGTGCCCCGTCACACTGACCGTGAAGTCACCCAGGGCGGCGTCTTCCGCTGCCTTGAGCGCAAACGTTGCCTCGGTATCGCCGTGTTTGATGACCGGGCTTGTGGGGTCGACACTCACTCCCTTGGGCAATTCGCCAAGTTTCAGCGACACTTCTTCGCTGAAGTTCTTCCCACGGTCGATCCCGATGGTCACTGTGGCGCTCTCGCCTTGGTGCAACGAAGTCGAGGGGACATTCAGACTGAAGGTGTCCTCGGCCTGCTTTATCATGTTCCCGGCCTGCTCCATTACGCCCTCTTCCGATTTGGGTGTGGTGGCGCCTGGACCGCCTGAAGTGCCTTGGTCGCACCCCACGAGGGTAACCAATGCCGCGAAAGCCGCTGTGATGAAAATCTTCTTCATGTGTTGACATTCCTTTTGTTGTAGTGACGATTCGGGCCATAGCCGCGCAACGCCAGTGCGACGATCATGCTGCTGTGGCGCGAATCCGGTTCATTTGGATTCACGCCACGACACGCGATTTCGGATGTGCTCAGGACTTCAGCGCCTTCGCGAACTCGTCGAGTTCCCTATGCGCCTGGTCCTTCGCATAGCCGTAGCGCTCTTGGAGCTTGCCTGCCAGTCGCGTACGTTTCCCAGCGATGGCTGTCAGGTCATCATCGGTCAGTTCGCCCCATTTTTCCTTGACGTTGCCTGTGAATTGCTTCCAGTTACCTTCGATCTGATCCCAGTTCATATAGCTCCATTTCTACGCAACGTTGTCATCCCGGCTGTGTCGCCGCCTCACATATGCGGCGAGCCCAATCCGGAGGCCGGTGTCGTTCCATTCTGGTCTCTCGCACCGCCAGCGCCGGCCTACGCCGGCGCGCGATCAGAATCCGCGAGGGAGGTACCCTAAGAGCACGAGCACCACCACAATCACCAGTATCATTCCCAGACCGCCGCTGGGGCCGTACCCCCAGTTCCGGCTGTGCGGCCACGAGGGCACCGCGCCCAAGAGCAGCACGACCAATACGATTAGCAGTATCAGACCCATGATTGACTCCTTTCAGATGTCCGAGGAGGAGTCGATGCATCAATGCAATGCGCCGTGTCTACCGCCTCAACTCGATCTGACCAGATCGACGTAAATGTGGGGCAAAGTGTTGGCAAAAATTCGATGAATGCCGTGATATCCGCGATTCGAGGAGAACTTCCCGCAACTCTGTTGCCTCCAAACGCAAGCTGCTGTTCTCGTAGCAAGCCGCTGGGCAGAGGTTGAATACAGCACGTTGCAGTGTCCATGCGGGCCATACCCAGTTCAGCCTAGGGCACCCAAGGCTCTCGAGCGTTCGGCCTCAATGACCGCGCCATTGACCTCTTCATTGGAGATAGCCGTTTGCAACGACGCAGACAGGTTCATGC
>JBAZRU010000780.1:0-3340 GCA_041662805.1 Candidatus Hydrogenedentales bacterium
ATAATGAACACGTTGGAGCGCTTCTTTTTCGACCGGGTCTTGTGGCCCTTCGTCGAAACGCCCCATGGAGTCACCGGATGACGACCACCCGATGTCCGGCCTTCACCACCGCCGTGCGGATGGTCAATTGGATTCATTGCAACACCGCGCACCTTGGGCCGCCGGCCGAGCCAGCGGGTCCGGCCTGCCTTGCCAAGGCTGATGTTCGCGTGATCTTCGTTGCCTACCTGCCCAATCGTGGCGCGGCATCCCAACAGAACGCGCCGCATTTCGCCGGACGGCAAGCGCAAGGCGGCATAGGTGCCTTCCTTTGCAAGCAACTGGCATCCGTTGCCCGCCGAACGGGCCAACTGTCCGCCTTTGCCCGGCGTCAATTCGACATTGTGGACCATGGTGCCGAGCGGAATGCTGCTCAGGGGCAGCGTGTTGCCCACCTGAAACTCGGCGCCCACCCCACTCATCAATTTCATTCCAACTTCAAGTCCGTTCGGGGAGATGATGTATCTCCGTTCGCCATCCGCGTAGCAGATGAGCGCAATGCGCGCCGACCGGTTCGGATCGTACTCAATCGCTTCCACTTTGCCCGGGATTCCGTCCTTCTCGCGACGGAAGTCCAGAATACGGTACCGGCGTTTGTGACCGCCGCCTCGACGCCGCATGGTCACGCGGCCAAAGTTGTTGCGACCCGATATGCGCCGCTTCGACGAGGTCAGCCCTTTCTCGGGCGTATCCTTTGTAATCTCGGCGAAGTCCGATACGCTCATACCGCGCATCGAGGGCGTCACCGGCTTAAATTTCTTGATTCCCATCTCTTACCGACTCCCGGTCCGTTATCCCATCAAATCGATGGTATCGCCCTGCCGTAGCGTGACGACGGCCTTCTTCCAATCCGCCTTCCGGCCCACAAATCGGCCGCGACGACGAAGTTTGCCGTCGTAGTTCATCGTATTCACAGCAAGAACCTTCACTTTGAACATCGTCTCGATGGCATCGCGAATTTGATTCTTGTTTGCGTGCGGGTCCACGCAGAAAACAAACTTGTTTTTGGTCGTGGTCTGAATCGTCGATTCTTCGGTAAGAATCGGGCGCTTCACAATGTAGAACGGATCCGTCTTCATGATTTCAGGCGCTCCTCGAGCTTGGCGACGGCATCCCGAAGGACTACAATCCGCCCGGCATCCAAAACATCCATCGCGTTGAGGTCGCCCGCCGTCGATACCCGCACCCGAAGCAGGTTTCTCGCCGACAGAACGGCGTTCCGATTCACATCGGCTGTGACAACCAGAGTTCTCTTCCCGTCAGCCGACAGCTTGTCCACCATTTCCGCGAACGGCTTCGTCTTCGGCGTCTCGCACTTCAATTCGTCGAGCACGCAAAGCGTTTCCGTGCGGACGCGATCACTCAGTGCGCAGCAGAGGGCTTTGCGCTTGAAGCTGACCGGAACGTTCTTCCTATAGCTTCGCTTGTGGGGACCCCACACCACGCCGCCGTGCCGCATCTGCGGTTCGCGCGAGCTGCCGTGCCGTGCGCTGCCGGTTCCCTTTTGACGATAGGGCTTTTTGCCGCCGCCGCTGACATCGCTTCGGCCTTTTGTCTCGGCATTGCCTTGACGCTTGGCTGCCTGCAACGCCACGACGACTTCGTGCACCATCGTGGGGTTCATTTCGACGCCGAATACGGCGTCGCTGAGCTCGACCTGACCGGCCTCACTCCCGTCCATCCGATATACTGTTGCCGCAGGCATCGCTAGTTGGATCCTTTCACGGACTTCTTCACCATCACCAATCCACCCGTGGGACCAGGGACGCATCCCCGCACCACAAGCAGGTTCTTCTCGGGGTCCACTTTGACTATCTCGAGATTCTGAATCGTGACGCGCACATTGCCCATGTGACCGGGCATCCGCATCCCCTTCATGACCTTCGACGGATCGGCGCTCGCGCCGATTGATCCCGGACGCCGGTGGAAATTGGAACCGTGGCCGCCAGGACCGCCGCGAAACCCGTGGCGCTTGTGCACGCCCGCGAATCCACGGCCCTTGGACGTTCCGGCGACATCCACGTGATCGCCCACCTGAAAAAAGTCTGCCCGAAGCTCGTCGCCCATCTTAAGAGGGTCTTCCGGGGCTACCCGAAACTCGCGAAGCGTCTGCTTCGGCGTGATACTCGCCTTCTTGAAATGTCCCAAGACAGGCTTCACGCACCTCGCCTCTTTCTTCTCTCCGTATCCAACCTGCACAGCATCGTAGCCGTCATTTTCGCCGGTCTTGCGCTGAACGACGGTGCAGGGGCCCGCCTCAAGGACGGTAACATCCACCCAGCGCCCGTCTTCCGTGAAGACTCGGGTCATGCCCAGCTTCTTGCCCAGTAATCCCGTTTGCATTGCTCGGTTATCCCCGTTGCAGTAGCGGCTTCACGCGCTCCTTACTGCTTAATCTCCACGTCCACCCCAGCCGGCAAGTCGAGACGCATAAGCGCATCGACCGTCTGCGCGGTCGGGTTCACAATATCCAGCAGTCGCTTGTGCGTGCGCACTTCGAATTGCTCGCGCGATTTCTTGTCAATGTGCGGCGACCGGTTCACGGTGTACTTTGTCATCGCGGTCGGCAGAGGAATCGGGCCGTTAATGCTGGCTCCAGTCCGCTGCGCGGCTGCTACGATCTCTTGTGTTGAAGCGTCGAGCAACCGATGATCGTATGCTCTCAGCTTGATTCGTATCTTTTGGCTGTCCGCCATCGCTCTTTCTCCACCTTCCCGCGCGCATTCCCGGTTTCGGGCGCCGCCTCGCACTTCCTGTTGGGTATCGTTGATTGCTTATTCGATGATTTTCGTTACGACGCCCGCGCCGACCGTACGGCCGCCTTCGCGTACCGCGAACCGAAGGTTCTCGTTCATGGCGATGGGCGTAATCAGCTCTGCCGTAATGCGAATGTTGTCGCCCGGCATGACCATTTCCACCCCGTCGGCCAACTGCATCGAACCCGTCACGTCCGTCGTGCGGAAGTAAAACTGCGGCCGGTATCCGTTGAAGAACGGCGTATGACGCCCGCCTTCTTCTTTCGTCAGCACGTACAGTTCCGCTTCGTACTTCGTGTGCGGCGTGATGCTGCCCGGTTTCGCGACCACCATCCCGCGTTCCACGTCCGTGCGCTCGATGCCGCGCAGCAGCAACCCGACGTTGTCGCCCGCCTGGCCTTCGTCCATCAGCTTGCGGAACATCTCGACGCCCGTGACCACCGTGTCTTTCACGTCTTCGCGAATTCCAACCAACTGGACCTTGTCGCTGACTTTCACGATGCCCTGGTTGATAGCGCCCGTCACCACCGTTCCGCGGCCCGTGA
>JBAZRU010000781.1:0-3336 GCA_041662805.1 Candidatus Hydrogenedentales bacterium
CAATCATCGTGCAATTGGAGATGGCGACGCCGTCGATATTCGACCCGTCCACCGATTCCAGGGAAATCCCGCTGAGCGCAGGCCGGCGGCTCGGCAGGCCTGACATCACGCAGTTGCTGACCGCTATGCGCTTGAAGTCGCCGCCGGATTCCGTGCCGAGCTTGAACGCGTTGCAGACTGTCGCCAAGTAACAATTCGTGACCGTGATGTTCTCGCTCGCTCGGCGTTCGCCCAGCGAGAAACTCGCCTTCGGCACGATGGCGTCGTCGAAGGTCTCGATGTGGCAATTCGAGATGCGAACGTTCTGGCAAGAATCGGGATCGATACCATCGGCGAAGCCATTCTGAATCGTCACGCCCTCGATGTTCACGTAGTCCGTCCCCAACATGCTAATCGCGTAATTGGGAGTATTGAGCACGTGAATGCCGCGAATCTCGACGTATTTGCAGCGCTTCAGGCCAACCGCCTTGGGCCCGCCCCGGTGCTCGAAGTTGCTGTCGATAGTGCCCGCGCCCACGATGCCGATATGCTCCACGCCTTCACCCCAAATGAGCGATTGATGAAAGAACGACGTCTCGCGGTCGGAGTCGTTCTCGAACCCCAATTCTTCGTAGGGGTCGTAGTCGGCGATGTCGCGGCTGCCCTTGATGACCGCCGCCGTGTCGAGATACAGCGTCACGTTGCTCCGCAGATGCAGGCTTCCACACAGGTACGCGCCCGGCGCGAAATACACCGTCCCGCCTCCGCCCTCCGCGCACGCATCCATTGCCTTCTGCACCGCCGCCGTGTCCTTCGCGACGCCGTCACCCACCGCGCCGAATGCACGGACGGCGTAGGGGGAAGCTGCGGGGGGCGAGGTTTGGGCAAGTGCAACAACACAAACAAAACACAAAATTGCATACGCAGGCAGTCTCACGACGTTCTCCTCCTTGCGCCAGAGCTAGACCTTTAGCGTGACCCGCGACCTACGAATGGCAGCCGAAATCGCCAACCCGAGATCGGAACGCTTACGAGTGGACATTGTATCCCCTCCGTTCTTCGTTCCAGTCCGTTAAGCGGATTATAGAGAAGGGAATTCACCGCACAAAATCGCCGCATTAGGCCTCGCACCAAAATGAACATATCAAGATGAATTCGGATGCGAATGGAACTACAGCCAGATCCACGAACAAACTTGGCAAGGCAATTTTGATTGACGACCAAAGAGGGGCAGGGCGCAATGCGGGACACGCTCTGGAATGACGTGCCTGCGTCACTGCGAGGAGCGGGGCGCAAAGTGGGACAGACTCTGGGGTCCGGCAGGACGTGGTTTCTTCGGCACCAGGGTTTTGGTGGCTTTCAGCTTTTCAAATTCTTGCTCCATAGGACATAACTGCCCTTGTTGATCTTTGAGCGCCGAAGGTGCGTAATTCCAGAGCCTGGGGTGCCTCATGTCGCTCGCGACATGAGGCACCCCAGGGTAACCGGCAAAATGAATGCACCCTGAAAGTGGTGCAAGTAGCTGGCGAAAGGAGAACGGCGGTGTCTCAATCACTCACGCGAATCGTTCTGCACATGGCGTGGAGCACGAGGCTGCGGAAACCCCTTATTGACGATGCAGTTGCCCCGTCACTATACGCGTACATCGGCGGTGTTCTGCGCGAATGCGACTCGACTCTACTCGCTGCCGGGGGAACTTCCGACCACATTCATCTTCTCTGCGACTGCTCTAAGAATCACGGGGCTTCGAAGATCGTCAAGGAGGTCAAGGTCGCGTCGTCGCTTTGGGCGAAGACACAGGGCGAGACGTTGCGCGAGTTCCATTGGCAAGCCGGTTACGCAGCCTTTTCCGTCAGCCCGTCCAACATAGGACGCGTAACGGAGTACATCGATTCGCAACATGCGCACCATGAAAAGCGTTCGTTTCAGGATGAACTCCGGGCGCTGTTGAAAAGACACGCCATCGCGTTCGACGAACGATATCTATGGGAGTGAGCCTTGAACCACTTGCGTCCCTTCAGGACGCACCTTGGGGGTAGGCATTGGTCCCTGGGGTAGCGATTCGCGTTTTCAACGCAAATCGCCACCCCAGGCTCTGGAATGACGTGCCTGCGGCACTAAGAGGAGGCAAATTTGGGGTGGGGGGTGGGGTCTGGAGTGACGTGCCTACGGCACCGAGAGGGGGCAGGACGCAAAGTGGGACGGGCTCTGGAATGACGTGCTTACAGCACTAAAGGCCTCGCACCAAAACTAACTTGCCATGCAGATCTCGTACACGAATGGCGTTGTAGGGCTAACCGCGAGCAAACTTGGCAAGGTAATTTCGATCAAAGGCCTTAGAGTCTACAGAAACACCTGTCCCTCGCCGCGATAGGTGGGGATTTCGTCGACGACCTTACCCTCGGAAATGGCGAGGAGGACGTTGAAGCGTTCGCACATTTCGCCGGCTTTGCTGTAGCGCATGAAGATGGGGTCGCCGAGATGGAGCGTTTCGGAGCCGTGGTAGTAGACGGGCGTCTGTACTTCGCCCGCGCCTTCGGTAGTCAATAACCGCGCGCCTTGGGGAAGGTAGGGACGGGGCTGTTTTTCCTTGCCGGTACCGGAGGCGACGTAGCCGCCGCCGTGGCAGGTGTAGATGTTCGGGCAGGGCTTTCGCGTGATCTCGATGGCGTAGCCCACGGCGGGCGCGTGGTGAAATCCCTGGTACCAATCGAACAGCAGCGGCGAGAAGAACCCCGAACCGACGGTTACTTCGGTGACGTGGGGTTCGGCGATGGTCGACTCGATGCTGCCGGTGCCACCGCCATTCACGAAGGACAGGGCGACTCCTTCGGCTTGGATGGCTTCGACGATGCGCGTGCGGCGTTCGCGCACTTCGCGCAACGAGCGCTGCTTCAGAAATCGGACCACCGCGTTCTTCACGCTGCTGCCAGGGACGTTGTCGGGTAGTCCGGCGATCTGCGCCTCGTAGCCCATCAGCCCTTGGAGCCGCAGGCATTTGCTTCCTTTGATCTCCCGGCATAGCGCCACGGCCTGTTCGGGCGTGGTGATGGGCGAGCGGCGCACGCCGAAATACAGCCCCGGTAACTGGGTGGACATGTCGATGTCGATGCACACGGGGACGATGACGCGAAACTCCGTGCCGACTTTCTCCAGATGCCGAGCGTGCTCCGCGCAGTCCACCATGCAGACGATGCGCTTTCCGCGCCGGAGTTCTTCGGCGAAGGCGAGGTCGTCCGCCTCGCGCCATGCCGGGTAGGCGATGAGGATGTCGTCGAAGCCCTGCTGGCTCAGAAAGACGGCCTCGCGGACGCTGTACGCCATAATGCCGCGGTAGATGGGGTTCGCGGCGAGGAT
>JBAZRU010000782.1:0-3331 GCA_041662805.1 Candidatus Hydrogenedentales bacterium
GAGAATACAGACATCTTCGAAGATCTGAAATTGCCCATGAGCGTGCTCAATCTGGACAAAGAATCCGCGGAGGCGATGCTCGTGGAGTATCTTGGGCTACGCGACGCGTGCCTTAGCGATCCGTTCTCCTGAAGACGAAGCCGCGCTTCAGAGAATCAGCATCACATCGCCATACGAATAGAATCGAAACCGTTCTTCAATGGCCCGGCGATATGCGGCGCGCATGAGGTCCTGCCCCCCAAAGGCATACACGAGCGCGAGCAGGCTGGAACGGGGCAAGTGGAAGTTCGTCTGCAATACGTCTACGCCTCGAAACGCGTAGGGCGGGTAGATGTATTTGCCTGACGTTCCGCATCCTTCCTTGAAGGATCCGCCGCCCCATTGAGTCTCCAGCACGCGCGTCGCCGTGGTGCCGACGGCGACAACACGCCCGCCATGCGCCCTCGTCTCGTTGAGTATAGCCGCCGTAATCGCGGGCAACACGAATTCCTCGGGATCGAGCTTGTGAGCCTCGACGGTCTCGGTCTGAATCGGCTTGAAGGTGCCATACCCCACATGCAGCGTGAGGGAAGTTCTGCGGATTCCCGCCGCATCGAGCGACCGAAATACCTCGTCCGTGAAATGAAGGCCCGCGGTCGGAGCTGCTACCGCGCCGGGCGTGTCCGCGTAGATGGTCTGGTAGCGCGTCAGATCGTGGGCGTCGGGCGATTCGCGGCGAATATAGGGCGGCAGCGGAATCTCGCCGACGTCCTCAAGCGCGCGCAACACGTTGCCGGTATCGAATCGGACGCGGCGCTTTCCTTCCGGGAGCACTTCCTCCACGACCGCGCTGAGCGCGTCGCCAATGAGAATCGTCGCGCCTGGCTTCACCCGTGCGGATGGGCGCACCAAAGCTTCCCAAATGCCGGGACTCTCCTCGTGAAGGAGAAAAATCTCCACGGACCCGCCTGTGATCTTGCGGCCATGCAAACGGGCTCGTATGACGCGCGTTTGGTTGAGCACAAGGCAATCGCCCGCGCGAAGGTGCGACGCGAGATTGCGGAAGACGTCTACGCGCATCGTCCCGCTGGCGCGATCGACGACCAGCAGCCGCGAAGCGTCACGTTGCTCGCTGGGCCGCTGGGCGATAAGCTCTTCGGGAAGTTCGTAATCCAGTTCGGAGATATGCATGGTAGTTGGAGTCACTTTTGACACCATGGTAGAGATCGCGGCCTGGTTCGCACAATGATCAATCGAAACCGCCGCGACGAACCACAGACGGGGTGTGCGACGACGATGGGCGATTCCTCACGCAACAAGCGCAACTTCATGGGCATTGTTGTGTTGATCGTCGCGTACGCATCGATCATGCCGCTGCTCCACGCCTGGATAACTTGGCGGCCACCGCATGGGATGACGCCGACGGGAATGCACCATTCCGACACCGTCGTCTTCATTCACTGCATGCGGATGTTCGACACCGGCTTCTACACTCCGTTCGCAAGCTGTAACGCGCCGCTGGGCGACCACAGTGTCCGCTACTTCGCGACGCCCTTCTATTGGATCTACGGCCTGATCGGCGAACTCGGCGGGCTGATCCATGCAAACGAGATGCTCGCGTTGGGGGTAGCGAACGGGTGTGCCGCCGCCATCTATCTCTTCGCCGTGTATGTGTTCTTCCGCGCCGTTGCGCCTCGACAGGCAAATCTCGGCTTCGTCCTATTCGTGCTTGGAGGGGGGCTTGGCGGTTTGGCCTATCTCGTTGCGGGCGCGCTTGGGCTGCATGGCCACGAGCGCTTCGACACCTATTTCCAATGGTTCACCTTGTCGCTTGTCGAGGGTAACGCTAACGTCAAGATGCCTCGCCTTTACTACACACTGCCGTTGGCGATGGGCCTGTTCGGGCTTGCGCTACTCGTGCGGTCGGCGTGTCGCAAATCGCTTGTCTGCTGCATCGCGGGGGGCGTACTGATCGGTGCGGGAGCGTTCTTCAATGCGCGCCTGGCCCCGCTCTTTCTGGGGACTGGCGTTCTGTACCTTTGGCTCGGGGCGGGGCAACAGCCCGTGGCGTTGCGTGCAAAGGCCGGGGTCGCGCTTCTGCTTGGCGTGTTGGCAGGAGGCGTGCCGGGCGTCCTCGCCACGCGGTTGAGTCCCACGTTTTACTCAAATGCATTCAGTTCGGTTCGCGATTCACTTTCCTTGGGAGCGTTTGTACTCGACACTCTACCTCTTCTGTTCGTTGCGGCAATCGAAGTCTGGCGCACACGTTCCCACGCAAGCACGTTGGGGCGCGTCGCGCTGGCGAGCGGGGCGGGCTATGTCGTTTCCTATGCTCTGCTCTACGCCGTGTACCACACCTACTTCGGAACGTGGCTCATCGTGCATGACTACGGCGCTCCGATTGCCGTGTCGGACTGGGCGCTTCTTGGGGCAGGCGCGGGCGCGATCTGGGCGCTGTTACGGAAGTCCGGGCCCCTTCCCTTCGAGAGCGAGGGCAGCGGGCAAGCATGGATAGGCGTTTGGTTTCTGGCCTTTCTCGCGCTGGCAATCACGGCGTTTGGGGCGGGGTGGTTCATGCGCTTCACGCCGTCCCGCATTCACTGCATGTTGGGTCTGCCGTTGGCGCTGCTGGCTGCCGCGGGAATTCAGCGGCTACGCGAGCGCACCCGCGCGGGCGCACACGCCCTCGCGACGCTCATTGTCACATGCGGAATCAGCACCACCCTGGTCTCCGCGTTGTGCTTCATGGGACCTCTGGGGTGGAAGCCGGGATCGAGCCCGTTTGCCTACATTCATGGCGAGTTGATGACGGACGCGGATGCATCCGTGATTGCGCAGTTGCCTCCGGGACGCGTGCTCACCGAGTACACGCCAGGTCCGCAGGTCAGCGACATCATCTCGTTGCGTCCAGGAAACTGCGTCGTGATCGGAATGGGCACGATGAACATGTCCGACCTCAATTCCGCCGAAATGGCGGAAGCCGTGGCGGCATTCTTCAAAGCAGGGGCTCCGGACGACGCGCGCCGGGCGTTTGTCCGGAAATGGCGCGTCGACTACATTTTCTGCTCCGATACGCATGTGGAAGACGACGCGGTGGAGCAAGAGCTGCGCGGAACGCGTTGGCTGCGCGTCGTGAACGAAAAGGGCGGTGCAACACTATTTCGCGTCGAGCCTGGTTGAATCGGGAGGCGGATTCGCGACAAGATGGTGACCTTCACGTCCGGCTGCAAGGAAGGGTAAGAGTCCATGAAACTCCAAGCTATGCGCAATTGCATTTGTGGGACACCGGTGTTCAAGGCGCTGACGCCGCGAATGATGGATCGGGTTGGAATGGCGCTGCTGTGGACGGGCG
>JBAZRU010000783.1:0-3322 GCA_041662805.1 Candidatus Hydrogenedentales bacterium
CGCCCTGAAGGAGCCCCGATTCCTAGCCTTCGGACGAACCCAACATGCGCACGCATGAGGAGCCTCTTGGTCGTGTAGCGCGTCCGCCATTGGAAGAACCGATATGCCTGACGCAACCTTCAGCGCTGCTCCCGCGCTGTCTCTACTCCTATAGGTGGACCTTCCCGCCATCCCTTGTTACACGCCAAAGGCCTCCCGCGGCGGTGTAACAACCCTCCGTTTCGCGTTCCACTTGTATTGGCAGAGGGCGACATCGGACCGCGTTCCGGTTCGGCCTCCAGTTGAACGATACCAAACGCTTGTGCCGGCGAATGCTCCGCTCGAACTTCGCCGGACTCACACCCCGCTCCATACCCACGAAGCGCCGCCCCGTCGCGGGTGGAAACCCTAGCCAATCCAGCCGATGCAACCGGCCGGGCGGCGCTTCCCCTTCATTCCATGCCGCGCGAAGGGCGAGCTTCGTCTCATGGGTCGTTGCCATATGCGCCGCCCTCTTGGTCCTTTTGGTCGTTTAGGTCGTTCTGCCCCCCCAAAAAAACCAATCCAACTAGCCAACTTCCCTCGGGCGGTGATCTAAGAGCAGAATCACAGGGGAGCACATGGCCATGAACGATACCGAACAAGCAATTATCGACCGATGGGTTACCCAACGCGACGCGGAAGCGTTTCAGCAGCTCGTCGCGCGCTACTCCAGCATGGTGTATGCCACGTGCCGCAGGGTTATCGGCGACCCCACCGACGCAGAAGATATCGCTCAAGAGTGCTTTGAGGCCCTGGCACAAACGCGTCGCGTCCCTCGTGGCTACGTCGGCCCGTGGCTCCACCGCGTGGCCGTGCGCCGGTCCCTGAACCACGTTCGCGGCGCAGCGCGCAGGCGAAGTCGCGAGGATGTGTTCCGTGAAGAAAATCCCACGCTGACCCGGCCCGAATGGGACGACCTCTACCAATACGTCGATCAGGCCATCGCGGATTTGCCGGAGCGTCTTCGGATACCCGTTATCGCGCACTTCCTTGAAGGACAAACCCACGAGGCCGTAGCCGAACGCTTCGGCATACCCCGCCAGACCGCGACCTACCGCATTCGCACCGGCATCGAGCGTATTCGGAAGGCATTGCGCAAGAAGGGAATCGAGGTTGGCGGACCGGCGCTTGCCGTGATGCTGGCCGCGAATGCGGCGGAAGCAGCGCCGGTAGTACTGACCGCAACGTTGGGCAAGATCGCATTGGCGGGCGTCAGCGTGACAAGCACTGGTATAGCGGGTGTGCTTGCCGGGGCCGTGGGCGCCGTCGCCACCAAATATGTCATCGCTTTTGCGGCGGTGGCTGCTATCGCCGCCGGTGCGGTGTACCACGTAGAAGACGCCTCGCAGCAGTCTGCACCAACAGTCAAAGCGAACGTAACGTACACATCATTGATCGCGTCAACGTCGAACGCAACTGAGCCCAGCGACTCACAGGCTTCAACCTCGGGACATAGGTCTGCCGCCCCGACAGAACCTGTCACCGGGATTGCGCCAGGCACTGGGTCAGTGACTGGACGCGTTTACGAGGAAGAGACAGGCACTCCCATTTCGGATACGCTGATGCTTATCGAGACCTATTCGAAGGCTGGTGGCCAATTCCCCGCAGTGACGACTGATGCTGAGGGTCGGTATCGATTCAACGCGATTCCGCCCGGGGACTACAGAGTCTCGCATTCAATCTGGGGTCTTGTCGGCCCGCAGCAGAGAGAATCTGTCAAGGTCGCGGTGAAAGCGGATTACCTTGTTGAGGGCGTGGATTTTCCCATCTTCGTAGAAGCTCCGGTCTCAGGGAAAGTTGTGAATGCGACCGCGGATCCGGTCGATAGGGCGCGTGTGCTTGCAGAATCGACACGGGGAAGTGCGTTCTACATGACGGGGCCGGACGGACGATTTCTGCTGCGCGGCCTGCGCGCTGGCGATACGGTTACGCTATCGGCTGTTCGGAGAGAGGATCCGCCAGGGACCGGCTTGACGAGCGCGGAATACGGTTCCATAGCTGTCCCTGCCGGGGGGCTTTCCGGCATTGAAATCGTATTGGCCTCGGGTAGCGTCCTCTCCGGTAAGGTGGTGGACACGCAGGGGCGCCCTGTGCGGGACGCGCTCGTAAACTTGAGCGCTTGGGAAAATGGTGCATCGCCTCAACAGGTTTGGAATCCCGGCACGACCGACGCGACCGGTTCGTTCAAGATCACATGCGTCCCGCCACGCACATATGAGTTGATCATTCTCCCCAACTATTCCCAAATCGATGCGTCGCCCGGACGAGCGTATATCGAAGCCGCGCCTCCCTGGGACACCGTCGACGTTGAACCCGGCAAGAACATAGACGGCATTACAGCCGTGCTTGACCTCAAACTCAGCATCTCAGGCCGCGTACTGAACTCCACGGGCAACCCCGTGCCGGATGCTTGGGTCATGTGCAGCAATGGCATCAACGCGAAGTCGGCTTCGACGGACAAAGAGGGCAACTACACCGTATACAACCTTGTCGAGGGGGTATACACCGTCAAAGTAGAACGTGTCCAGGAGATGCCGATTCCGCAGGACTTACCCGAATCGAAGGTGGAGAATGTGCCTGCCGGCAGCACAGGTATCGACCTGCGGGCCGAAGCGGATGCCCCCGCGATCATCGAAGGAACTGTTATCAGCGAAGAAACAGGAAGCCCCATCCCGCAATTCGAACTGCTCGTGCTGGACGGCGCGAACCATAACTCGCCCTGGACTGGAAGACCGTTCAAAGCGTATGCCGACAATGACGGCGTATTTCGCGTCGACAACGTGACACCGGGACCGGTTACGGTGGTTGCCCGCGCACAAGGTTTCGTGGAGGCCGTGGAGACGTTGCCGGACATCCGCGCCGGTTCCACGCCCACGCAAGTTGCACTTCGTATGCGGACAGGTTCGACCGTAAACGGCATTGTTCAAGATGAACAGGGCAGTCCCGTCGCGATGGCCTATGTGTTCGCGGGTGCCGTGCCGTATATGGAAAGGCCCGAGCAAGTTGCCGTCGCGCAGAGCGCGGCCGACGGGACTTTCCAGGCCGCCGGACTGTCTCCAGGTGTGTCCAGCCTCTCGGCATTGGCAAGCGGCTACGCGTCCGGCACGACTCCCGTCTCCGTTACCGCGAAACCTGAGCAGCCCGTTGTGATCGTCCTTTCGCGGGGAGGGACCATCGAAGGTCGTGTCTTCTACGACGGCAGACCCTGGCCGGGCCAACGCGTATCGGCGAGCGGTCCGCGTGTTGGCAACGACAGTTCGGTCACGACCGGCGCCACCGGCGGATTCCGGTTTGAAGGTGT
>JBAZRU010000784.1:0-3319 GCA_041662805.1 Candidatus Hydrogenedentales bacterium
GCGTTAGCAAGAATGAATCCGGCCTTCGAAGATGCGCATACGCTCCTGCTTCCCGCATCAGCCAATGCTGGTAAGGCTCAGAACCTGCATGCATTTCCGCTAAAAGTGCGATTGAACAGCCGAGATGAGCTTGTAGTCCAGGGAAACTGGTCAACACAAGAAGGTCATGACAAGATCAGCTCTGGCGCCCTGGTCAAGCAGATCAACGGTCAAGCCACGAGCCGGCTGCTTGATGATCTTGAGCTGTATGGTCACGGAGAGACTGAAGAGCTGCGCCGTCATATGTTGGGTGTGATGTTTCCCAGCTGGCTATCCGCTGTGAAGGGCTGGAGCGACACGTTTCGGCTGGAAATCGAGCAGGATGGTAGTCGTAGGTCAGTGCTGATCTCAGCCGGCGACTCTTGGACCTCAGATGCCCTTGCATCGCAAGCTGAAGCGCCGAGTCTACGTGATCTGGGGGGCGGTACATGGCTCCTTGATCTGCCAACTTTCGATGTGGACGACGATCCTGCCAGTTACCGAACGGCGATCGATAAAGCATTCAGCACTTTGCGCGATGCGAAAGCAAGCGGACTAATACTGGATGTGCGGGGCAATACTGGAGGACAAAGTGATGCGGGTGCGCAGGTTATCCGCTTCCTGGCGGACAAGCCCATCAATCAAGTGTCTCGTGCGCGCGAGCGTCTGAACCAGGGCAACCGCGGCATCTTCGGTTACAAGGGTCGAGTAGGCGACATGAGGGAGATGGATCTCTCCCGTGACGGTCTCATCAAGCCAGCTCCAAAGTCTGAGCGGTTCAATGGGAATGTCGTCCTGTTGGTAGATGCCATGACCTACTCGGCAGGAATTTTGTTCGCAACAACGCTACAAGACCATGGGCTGGCTGTGCTGGTCGGTCGACCTACCGGCGGATTCGCCAATCAGACAGGGAACATGGAGTCAATCACGCTGCCAAATACTGGGCTGGAAGCATTCATTCCGGCTCGAATATTCGTCAGGCCGAATGGAGATGATCGGCTTGCGCCGGTTATTCCAGACATCTTGAACCCGCTAGGCGAAGCGGCCGGCGACGCTGACTTGCGAGCGGCAATGGAGCATATCCGCAATCGTCGGATGAGACCCGGGCGCAGAAATACAGACGGATAAGGCCAGAAGAATTTCCGCAAGTGGAACGCCGTTGAATCCGGATCTATCGACAACGCTTACGGCGTCCGCGCCTCTACCCCGTTCCACCAACGGTTGGTTAGGAGTCAAAGACCTGATGCTTGCCTTCAGTCTTCGCTGCATACGCGGGGCGTGGAAGCGCTCGATAGAGTCGAACACCGGTCCCAGCCTGGGCTGAGGACAGGTAGTGGTGGCGATGAGCTCGTCCACGGTTGAGTAAACCGAAGAATTCAGTTGTTGCAATTGTTGCCAGCGGCCTACGGCACTCATGTTGCTGGTGATGTGATGATCTTTGAAGAACTGTCGATAGTCCGTGCTGGCGAATTGCGAGCCCCGATCCGAGTGCACGATCACCGGACCGCGCCGCGCACGCTGCCAGCAGGCGCACAGGTAGAGCCTGCTCTCGTTGGCCGGGATGAAGGTGATGTCCACCATCGTCGACGTCCGATCGCCAAAAAATTCACGTGCCCTCTGCCCCCGGGCCAGTTCGCACTTGAGTGGCGGAACTTCCTTGTCAGGCGACACACCCGAGCGGGTGAAAGGCTTCTTGGTGCCAGAATCGAGCTTCCGACGCCATCGTCAGAGCAGGTTGGACCCAATGCCAAAATCCTGGGGCAGTCTGACTGATGTTGGTATCCATCAGACGTCCTAGAGAAACCGCCTCACGTTTGGGTCTGCGAAGCGAACCACTGCTCGTTGAGGTATTCGTCGCGGAACTTGCCTTTGAGGCTCTCGACGTAGCCGTCCTGCATGGGTTTACCGGGTTCTATCAGAATGCGCTCGATGTCGTGCTGCTGTGCCCAGGCGATGAAAGTCCGGCAGGTGAACTCCGGGCCGTTGTCGGTGCGCACGGCGCGGGGGGCTGCTCGAAGATGCGGACCAAACGCGCGGAAGTGAGCGAGGTATCCGCCTCGATACGCAGCGCCTCGCGGTTGAAGTCGTCCACAACGTTGAAAGTTCGGAAGCGGCGGCCGCAGGCCAATGCATCGGACATGAAATCCGCCGACCAAACCGTGTCCGGCAACCGCGGCACCTACAGCGGTACCCGTTCGCGCTTGGGCAAGCGTCGCCGCGCCGCTCTTCGAAGGTTCAATCGCGTCGCCTTGTATACCCGGTATATCCGCTTGTGGTTCCACTCCGGTCGGGTCCGCAGCAGCAGCTTGCAGCACTTCCAGAAGCCCCGTGCCGGCCGGTCTTCGACCAGGCCGGCCAACGTCGCGCTCAGGTCGGCATCGCTCGCGACAGGTTACGCACTCACAGGACCGGCGCAGGGGCTGCGCATGCACCTGGATCAGGTGCTGCACCGCTTCGCGCTTCTGTTCCGGCCCTACATTTTTTTGCGATCAGACCCTTCGTCGCAGTATTGTCCAGCGCCAGTTCCGCATACATCCGCTTGAGCTCGGCGTTCTGGGCCTCCAACTTCTTGACCCGTTTCAGCTCCGGGGCCTCCAGACCCGTACCTCGACTTCCACTGGTAGTAGGTCGCCGCGCTAATGCCGGCCTGACGGCAGATGTCCTTCACCGGCACTCCGGCATTGGCTTAGGGATCGAGACGATCTGGGTCTCAGTGAATCGTGACTTCTTCATGGAATCTCCTGGCTGCGAAACATGCCAGAAAGTTCTATTTCTTGGGTGTCTGTCTAGCGGGAAGCTTACGATAGGCATGGGATGGTTGCCCCAGAGCCGGGCGACGCTACCGACGAAACCGGAAATCTGCCGTAGCTGTTGTTCTATCGGCTGATCATCCTAGGCCTGAAGCCGCTACCGAGAATGGCAATGGCAATGGCCGGTTAAATCCGCCATTTGAATGCTTCTTGCACCTGTCTGGGCGCACGGAAGCTATTTGCCACATCTATTCGTTTATGGAATAGCCCGTGATCAATCCTTCATTTGTGGTACTAGGGCGATTCGACGAAGCTTCATGCAGGCACGCGAACAGCGGGCCAGCCCATGAATCGGTGCTCATGCTGGAGCTGCCGCTGGATTCGATCGTCGTCGTTGCGGTGCCTGACACGTAGCAACGGTTTTTCTACCGCTCGCGCCCGCAGGAGATCCGTCGGCCGGGCCCATCAGCACCCAGGAGGGTGACTACGCGTGCCAGCGGCCTCGATCCCTCGCATGACTCGAATGGACGCCAGACTGCCTGCGTTCGACT
>JBAZRU010000785.1:0-2378 GCA_041662805.1 Candidatus Hydrogenedentales bacterium
GAGTTGGACCGTGCGTACGACTTTCGCGCGATTGGCATCGACGCGGGGAGCAACGGGAGCGCGGTGTCGCACAACCTCAAGAACATCGACGTGCTGTGGAACGACAAGGTGATGGCGTTCGAGTTTGGCGGCCTGACGGACGTGGGTCCGTTTCCGGATCGCACGCCGGATCGGCGTCCGACGAAGATGTTCATGACGGAGCTGTTGCAACGGCGGATGGCCGACCGGACGATTGTGTTTCCGGCGTTGGCGGATCGCGAGACGGAGTACGCGGGGCACACGTATTCGGGCGGGTTCCGAAATCAGATCCTGTTCGAGAAAGGGAATGACCACATCATCGACGCGGACCGCTGCGCGGTGTTGGCGCATTATCTCGATACGCTGGATTTCGGGAATGATAGGTATTTTCGACCCGTGGAGATAGCGACGTTTCCGATTTGGTAGCGGCGTGCGGGGAACGCGGACGCGCACGGACAAGCACGGACAAGCGCGGACCAGAGGAAGACGGCTGCAGCGCCCGGTCTCCGCCGACACACCTGTCGGCAGCCGGGCGTCTTCGGGTTAACTCGCAGTCCGCGGCATGCCCCACGCCACGTTCGGCGAACGCTGCGCTACCGTTGGCGCGCGCGAAAGGAGGATCTTCGCCCCCCCGATCCGGTATTCTGCTCGAATCGTTGTCTCGAGTACGCAAGGACGGGTCGAAGACTCTCCTTGAAGCACGGTTATGAGTGCTGCCAATCGTCAGGATTGGCCCAGCCAACTCACATTGAGGGAGGTTATCGTGGAGAGACCAGGACTAAGAAAGCGGTGGACCCGCCGGCAGTTCATGAAGAATGCCATGGCGGCCGCGGGGGGAATTGTCGCGGCGCCCAACATCATCACGTCGCAGGCGCTTGGGGCCGCAGATCGCGCGGCGGCAAGCGAGCGAATCACCGTCGGCGTTATCGGCGTGAGCGGCCGCGGACGCGACGACATGCGTGCCTTCATGGCGCAGCCAGACACGCAGGTGGTCGCAGTGTGCGACGTATACAAAGAGCGTCGCGAGGCGGCGAAGGAACAAGTCAACCAGCAGTACGGCAACACGGACTGCGTCGATTACAGCGATATGCTGGAGCTGCTCGATAGGAAAGACATCGACGCGGTACTTATCGCGACGGGCGACAATTGGCATTCGGAAGCGTCGATCATGGCGGCGCGCGCGGGCAAGGACATGTACTGCGAGAAGCCGTTGAGCGTGTGCATCAACGAATCGCGGGAAGTCGCGAAGACGATGCGCAAGCTTGGCCGGGTATTCCAGTGCGGCACGCAGCGGCGGAGCTTGGGCAATTTCCGGTTTGCGGCGGATCTGGCGCTGAGCGGCAAACTGGGCCGTTTGAAAGTAATGCAGGCGGAGGAGTCGGCGGGGTTCCAGGTATTGGATTATTCGATTCTGCCGGAAGAGCCGGAACCCGCGAAGGACGTATTCGACTGGAATCGCTGGTTGGGCCCGGCGCAGTGGCGTCCGTATAACAGCAAGTATCCGACGCGCGGATTCTGGAGCGGGCACGTGGACTTCAGCGGCGGCTCGATCTGCGAGTGGGGCAGCCACACGGTCGACCTGTGCCAGTGGGCGAACAACACCGACGACACCGGCCCTGTCGAGTTCTGGAAAGAAGGCGACCGCTACTGCGCGCGGTATGCCAACGGCGTGAAACTGATCATTCGCACCGGGCTGCGCTTTGGTTCGTGTCCCGTGCGCTACGAAGGCGACGAGGGCTGGGTGGAAACGGGCGACTCGGGCCAAGTGGACGCGTATCCGAAATCGTTGTTGGGGAATCGCGGGTTCGACGGCGGATATCCGCAGGACAACCACGTGCGCACGTTCTTGGATTGTGTGAAGACGCGGCAGCAGCCGAACGCGAACGCGGATGTCGCGCATCGCTCGATTTCGGTGTGCCACGTGGCCAACATCTGCAAACGGCTGGGGCGTCCCATCAAGTGGGACCCAATAAACGAAGTGTGCATCGACGATCCCGAGGCCAATCGCATGACGTCACGCGCCTATCGCGAGCCGTGGTATCTGTAGGAACTATCGCGCGATTCTTCGAACGAATCGCTTAGCTTTTCAAGAAAGGTAAGACACATGACGCGGACAAGATTGATACCGGCCCTCCTCGCGGTCGCTTGGACGGCGGTATTGTTTTCGGCTGGCAGCCCATCCGCCGCGATGGCCGATGAGGCGGCGAGCGAAGATCAGTGCATCGCGACGTTGACGGGCGATGCCGGTTGGCAACCAAAGTATGAGGCGTGTTATCGCCTGCGGCAGATCGGCACGGTGAAGTCGGTGCCGGCGCTTGCGTCCTTGCTTGGCGACGAGAAGTTGTCGCACATGGCACGGT
>JBAZRU010000785.1:2388-3314 GCA_041662805.1 Candidatus Hydrogenedentales bacterium
AGATGCCGTTCCCGGAAGTAAACGATGCGTTGCGCGCGGCCATCGGGACGACGTCCGGCGCACCGCGCATGGGCGTGGCGATCACGCTCGGCGAGCGGCGCGACGAGAAGGCCGTGCCGGTGCTGACGCCGCTATTGAACGACCCGGATGCCGATACCGTGCGCGCGGCGGCGGGAGCGCTCGGCCGCATTGGCACGCCGGACGCGGCGAAGGCGTTGCTTGCGTTCAGCGTGTCGGCTCCGGAGCCGGTGAAGCCGGCGGTTATCGAAGGCCTGCTTACGGCGGGCGAACGGTTGGTGGCGGCAGGCAATGCCGCGGTAGCCATGCCCATTTACGAGGCGCTTGTCGCGCCGAGTTGGCCGGCGCAGGCGCGGGCGGGCGCTTTCCGTGGCTCGGCCGTTGCCGACCCGAAACTGACCGCGGAGCGCGTGCTCACGGCATTGCGCGGCGATGACAGCCTGCTCCGGGATGCGGCCGCTCAGCTCGTCGCGACGACGACGGGCGCGGATGATACGAATGCATACGCGGCTGCGCTGGCGGCGTTGCCCGCGCCGGGTCAGGCCGCGTTGTTGCGCGGCTTGGGGGGTCGTGTCGATGCAGCGGCGCACCCCGCGGTGCATGACGCAGTCGCATCGCTGGTGTCGAGCGGAGACAGGGACGTCAAGCTTGCGGCGATAGGCGCGCTGTCCACGGTGGGAACGCCGGCCGACGCAAACGGACTGGCGGCGCTGTTGTCATCCGATGACGCCGACGTGGCGAAGGCGGCGGAGTTCACGCTGGCGAACGTGAAAGGCAAGGACTGTGACGCGGCGATGGCCGCTGCCGTCGAGACCACGGCCCCGGAGATTGGCGCGCGGCTCCTAGTGCTCTTGGCGATTCGGATGTCCGATCTCGCCGTGCCCACGGCGGAAAAGGCGCTGGGAAGC
>JBAZRU010000786.1:0-3313 GCA_041662805.1 Candidatus Hydrogenedentales bacterium
CCGATCTTGGGGAGGGTTGGTTCCTTCGAGAGTTCGGCCTTGCCCCGCTTCGCGGTCTCTCCCGGTCCAAGCCGCTCTATCAGAATCGGTTTGCCGCTCTCATCTTGCCCTTCCATGATGCTCCTCCGACTGCCGCGTCTTCCGAGACCGGTCGAACCGAAACGGGAGTAGGAACTGCTGCCTCAATGAAGATGGATGTGTTACGCGAGGCGGATTCGACGCGCATGCGTGACTGAATTCGACTGCTACCATCCTCAACAGTCAACAGATACTCTCTCGAAAGAAGTCTCGATACTGTTTCGAACGATGCAAATGCGACGACGAGGAAACCGGACTGGAAATAGCCGCGCTTCATCTCGCGGAAGCGGCGCTTTTCATCTCCCCCGGCGGAACAATTCAGCGTGCAAGCCACATTGTGGACACGCTTCAATGATAGCATATTATTCTCGTTTTAGGGGGCATTCCTCCCGAGAAATTCCGCGCCACGTCTGAGACCAGAGGCGACTCACCACCCGTTTTCGGTCAGTGCGTTGCCTCGAGTTTGGGCCGGTAAGGATCCGGATAGAGCCCGATTTCCTCGAAGGGAATCGGAGCAAAACTGCCCGACCGGGCCAGGCCCGAGTCCGAACGCAGGCGCAAGTCGCCGCCTTCCCAATCGCAGAAGCCGGGATCGCCCGTCATAGCCCTGTTTGCGATTGTCTCTTGCAGACCGCGGTCGCGCGTCAGAAAGGGACCGCAATCGATGGTGACGTTCCGCCAGACCCGGTTCACGTCGATGCGCTCCCGCAGTTGCGCCAATTCCGGATAGCGTGTTGCGTAGGGCGGTTGCGTAATGTCCACGTCCTGAAACAAGAGATTCTTCACGGCGTCGGATTCCAAGAATTTCAGCCATCGCTCCTCTCCCCACGACGAGAAGCTAATTCCAAAGCGGCACCCGATGAAGAGATTGCTGTCGATCCAATTGTCCTTTCCGCCGTGAATTTGCACGCCACCGAACAATCCTTCGGAACAACGCTCGAAGATGTTGCCGAATATGACCGTGCCGCTGATGGCATCGTCGAGTCGCACGCCGGCTTGTCCGCAGGGGCCGCGGCCATTGCCGACGTCGTGAAAGTGGTTGTACCGGATCGTGTTTCCGCGATATCCGACGTTGTAGAACATGTCGATAGCGCCTTGATCGTCGGATTCGCGGACGACATCGAACACATCGTTGAATTCAATCGTGTGGTCGTTGCCCTCGATGCGCATGGCGTGGCACGGCGTATCGTGGAATTTGTTGTGGGCGATGCGATTGCCCACGCCATGCATGTACACGGCGGGCGTGTAGGTCCGGTCGACGCGCGAAAAGTCGTGGACATCGCAGTTCTCGACGAAGTGACCGCCGGGGGTCAGGGTCTTCCGGTCGCCGCCCGAAACCACAACACCGCCTCGTCCGAGGGTGTAGAGGTCGCTGCTGAGCACGCCGTGGTTCGTTCCTCCGGTTATCACGACGGCCGCGTTCGCGAACTGGCGCACCGTGCATCCCGCGACCAGACATCGCTCGCCGCCCGTAATGTGAATGGCATCGCCGCGTCCCAGTTCGAATGTCAGATTCTCGAATACGACGTGGGACGTCTCCTCCACCTGCAGCATGGGTTCGTTGAGCATGGACAAGACAACGCGCGCTTTTGCGGGGTCGGATGGCGGGTAGACATAGAGGATGCCGGTCTCGCGATCGAGGTACCACTCGCCAGGCCCATCGATCTCCTCCAGCAAGTTAAACGCGTAGAATTCTTGTCCCGCGCGCATGCCGTACGTGCTGGTATGGTTCGTATGAACTTGGCGCGCTTGTACATCGATGGACGCTACGCCTATCGCGTTGTCGGCCCAATCGTGGAACCAGTAGCCATAGAGCCAGATGTCTTTGGCCTGTGTCCATCGGGCGGGCCTGTCGCCGGCGTAGGCGAACACCGCGCCACGCCCCGCCGCCAAATCGCCTGGATCGGTCACCTCGCCAGTCCTCACAAAGCCGTCGTTCGGCCACCGCGCGGGGGTCAGCGGCTTGTCGTCGAAGAAGAGTTCGATAACCGGCGAAGCTGCCATGGCAAAGCCGCGCGGCATGCGTGTTCCATACTCGGTAATGCCTTGCGCCTTTAGATTTGACTGCCACACCTTGCCGCGTGCGTCTTCCGGCAAACGTTGCAACACGGCGGGATCGTCGACCACGGCGAAGCCGCTGACGGCAATGCCGCCCGACAGGACCGCGTGCTCGCCTGGAAACGAACGAAACACCACCGGCGCGCCTTCGGCTCCTGAAACCTCCGCGCCGAGAGTCACTCCCTGAGTCATGGCATAGGCGCCCTCGCGCATATTCACCGTGACGCCTCCAGCTGGCAGAGGACCTTTCGCCTTCAGTTCGGCGATGGCCTGCGCGGCGCGTTGCGCTGTCGCAAAGGGTGACTCCGCGGTGCCCGCGTTGGTATCGGCACCGGCGGGCGCGACGTAGAGTTGCTGGGCAGGTTCGGGGCGCGCTGGAATGCGAACGCGGCTTGCGATGGGGTCGCGGGCAGGCAGGCCTTGTTCGAGGCGGAGGATTTCGGCCATGCGCGATTCCGTTTCCCACTGCAGGTGCGCGGGGAGATTGGGCAGCGCAAGGACACGGGAGCAGGCTTCAAGGGCGCGGTCGTATTGAAGCATTCCGGTGCAATTCTTCACGACGCAGAGCCAGGCCATCGCGCGGGTCGCGATGGGCATTTGTTCGTCGCTGGCGATGCCTTCGTAGGCCTTTCGCGCCTCTCTCCAGCGCCCAGCTTCAGCGGACGTGTGCCCCAATTCGAATTGGGCCGCCACTCGCTCAGCCTGGCCGAGCTCAGGCAATTGCAGCGCGGATTGGCAGGCTTCGCGCGCACCTGCGAAATCCCGTTCGGCGCGCGTAGCGCGGCCTATCCCCATCCACGCGTTGAACCGCATCGCGGTGCTTAATTCGGGCAGGGCAGGCAACGCAGCGCACGCTGCCGCGACGGCGGAGTTGACATTGCGCGCGCCCTTGAACGGTCCGATGCGATCGGAGGGAATGGGGGCGAATCCGTTTTCGTATGCGGGCGAATCGTCTTGAAGCCGGAAATCGAGGTGCTCGGCATCGACGAACTTTGGGTCAATGTCGAGCATGTTGTTTTCCAGTTCGAGGTACGGGCGCGCGATGTCCTCGATGCTATCCCACGTGCCGCCGACGCAGATGTTGCGTGCGATACGGTTGCCTTTCGGGGCCTTGGGCTCATCTTCGAGGATGGAGAGCAGTTGCGGATAGCGGTTACCGTAGGGCGGTTTGTTGTAC
>JBAZRU010000787.1:0-893 GCA_041662805.1 Candidatus Hydrogenedentales bacterium
CGGACATGGGCAGAAGGTCGCGGACCCACTTGTGCGGAAGCTTGTCAAAAGACTTCATCTTACCCCCACTCCGATGCGACGGAGCAATATTATAACTTTTGACACCCTTTTGTATATACCCATTCACAGGTGCGCAAGTGGGCACTTCCTATGGATTGTCGCGTTGCAATAGTTCTCTGCACCTCGCAGGACTGCATCCGACGCTCTTGCCCAGGCATTCCCCGAGCCAAGTCCCGCGAGAAACACAAGGAAGTCACGAGGCTCGGTGAGCATTCCCGCGCGGAGCTTCGCCGGGCGCGTCACCTGCGCGGAGTTGAGCATCGTGGCGAATTCCACCTACGGCTCTCTACTGAGCGCATTTTCACTGGACGCAGAATGCAGCCTGAATCGTATGCATCAAGAGCGACACGCGCTAGTTGGAGGGGCTCTTGATTTCCGCGATGCCGGAAAGCGCTATCGACGCCATCACGACGTCCCTGCGCGCTACATCATAGACAAGATACAAGACGCCCTCGTGGACCATGCCGAATGGGTAGGACAAGTTGCCAGGCCACGCACCGCCTTTGCCCCAGCCGGGTCCGAGATCGTGGCGCTCCCCGGGCGCGGTTAAGTCTTTGTAGCTGTCGTATCGATCGACCGGAACGTGCACGGCCCACGTAGCGGCATCGTCGTTGCTGACCCACAATTCGAGGGGATCGCGCGCCTTATCCGCGGGGTTGAGCGCAAGGCCAATACGCTCATCGCCAAGCCGGCCCACCCACACTTTCGCGGAAGGATTTGGGATGTCCATCTGCGCGGCCTCGCTCCACGTCTGCCCATGGTCGTCGCTATGCGCTTGCCACAAGTGCCCGTCGAAGTTCGCGCGCATGAACATCAGAACGCGCCCGGAATCG
>JBAZRU010000787.1:903-3308 GCA_041662805.1 Candidatus Hydrogenedentales bacterium
ACCAGTCTTGGCTCGTGCAGTCCCAGGGGACGGTTGTCGATTGCTCCGTGCAAAACCACGCGCCCGTCGCTGTCCTTTTCAAAACTCGCGCCCTCGTCCTTGCTGATGGCCACGCAACATCCGATCGTGTGGGTGTATTCGCGACGCGTTCCTCCGGGGAGCGGTTCGGCGCGCGGTTCCATGTAGTAGGCAGGAAACAACCAGTCGCCGTTTGCGAGGCGGATATGCGATTCAATGGCCGCGTTCTGCCGCGTCGTCGCGAGATACTCGGGAAGACTCCAGGTTGTTCCGTTGTCGTCGCTGTACATGCGGCACGGGCGCTTGACGGTGTAGTTGGTGTCGGCGTCGTATTCGAAGCCCAAAGCCCAGACACGGTTCCCTGCCGAATAGAGTTCGAGCACGGTGCCGGGCCGCGGAAGAATAACGCGGGGATCGGACCACGTCTTGCCGCCGTCTTTCGAGCGCACGAGCACGGCCCCGTTTTCGGGCGCGGGCTCCGCACGCCCGCCGCCCAGCCAAGCGCACAGCCAATCACCGTTGGGCGCTATGGCCAGAACAGGCCCGCACGCCAGCGCATTCTCTCCGACGCCTTTGAACACAAACGAACGCGTGACGCTACCTTCTTCAGCGTGCACACCGGCGACGAGAAAGAATCCGACGAGGGCCAGACATTTCCGGTAGATTGACATGCATGCACTCTATCGAGCGCCGCATGGCCGAATCAAGAGGGCCGGGCGTTTGCACGGTTCCATGCATAGACGATATCCTCCGCGCCTGCACGTGGAAAGGACAAGGATGACTGGCGAACGATCAGCATTGACTCCTCCGGCGGCGCCCCAGCGCGAACCTTGGGTATATCACCCATGCCTGCTTGCGGCATTTCCCGTGCTTTCGTTGCTATCGTCGAATGCAGGTACTGCGCCAACGATGGAGGCCGTTGGGCCGCTCTGCGTGTCCGTGGGAATCGTCGCGATTCTGTACTGGGGTGCGCGGATTCTGGTCCGGAACAAGCACAAGCTCGGGGCGTTGCTGAGCACTTGCGTGGTCGCATTCTTCGCGTACGGAATCGTGGTGGACGCCGTGCGCCGGCTGGTTCGGTCGCGCGAAATGCTGGGCACGTGGCACATCGCAGCAGTGCTCTTGCTCCTCATCGTTGCGGGCGGCTGGATAGTAATTCTGCTTGTACGCACGCGCCACTCCTTTGCTCCGGTGACTCATATCATGAACCGCGTCGCGTTGGCAGCAGTCTTGATAGCGGGAGGCTCGACCGCCTATGGCAAGGCGACGCTACGCGGGTATGCACCCGACACGGCGTGGCAACCACCTGCTATCGCGCCTGTCCGCGACGTGGACCCGAAAAACGATCCCGACATCTACTTCATCGTGCTCGACTCGTATGCCCGGGCTGATGCCTTGAAGCGGTTTTTCGACTACGACAATTCCGCATTCCTGAGCGAACTCCGCAAGCGCGGGTTCTACGTGGCCGATGAAGGCACCTCGAACTACTGCTTCACCGTCCTTTGCCTGGCATCGACGCTGAACATGAATTACGTCGATCCCGCCTTTGTGGTTCCCGTGCACAAATTGAAGGCCGAGGGCCTCCCTGTATCGGACATGGTTCGCCACAGCGCAGTGGCAGCCTTCCTGAAACAGCGCGGCTACACGTTTGTGAGTTTCGCGACAGGGGCCTCGGCGACGGAGATCTACAATTCGGACCTTTATCTCAGCCCGCGTTTCGGCATCACGGAGTTTTCGAAAGCGCTCATCAACCTCACGCCAATTCGCTCGATGCTGAACCGGACCTCGTTCAAGCTGAGTTACGAGCTCTGTCGCGAACGCATTCACTTTACCCTCGACACGGTGGAAAGCCTGCGCCGAAGCGACGGCCCGCTGTTTGTGCTGGCGCATGTTATCGCGCCTCACTCTCCGCACGTCCTCGACAAAGACGGCAAACTGCCCGTGGCGCAGAAAGGGGCGGCAGCGGCGGGACAAACGGATGGCGAGGGCATGGACCTCCTAGGGTATAGACCGCTCGTGGATTTCCGGACGGGGTACTGCGATTCGATCACGTTCTTGAACAAGCGTGTGCTCGAAATCATCGACACGATTCGAAAACGCTCGCCGAATGCCGTCTTCATCATCCAGGGCGACCACGGTTCGCGAACCATCAACTGGCTATACAGCGACGAAGCCTTGGAGGCCTACGTGGCGGACATGTCGCATATCTTCAATGCGTATGGCCTGCCGGGAGTGGATACGAGCAAGGCATTCTGGCCGGGCATCACGCCCGTGAACAGTTTTCGCGTCGTGTTGAACAACTATTTCGGCACGGATTTCCCGATGCTCGATGGATACACCTATCTCACGACGCCGAACGAGCCCGACAAGCTCATCACATTGGGACC
>JBAZRU010000788.1:0-1650 GCA_041662805.1 Candidatus Hydrogenedentales bacterium
CGGCTTGATCTATGCATCCATTCTCGGCGCATGGTTAGCGACCCCCATTGTGGTGGCCGCGCTCGTTGGAGAAGAAAAGTCGGGGCCTTTCGGGGATACCTTCGGAGCAATCAACGCCCTCTTTTCAGGCTTCGCTTTTGCTGGCGTCATTGTCGCAATTCTTCTTCAGCGTGAAGAGCTGATGCTTCAAAGAGAGGAACTCTCCCTAACGAGGGCTGAACTTCGAAGAACGGCGGAGGCACAGGAGCAGTCAGGACACACGCTCGGCGAGCAGGCCCAGGTCATGAAGGTGACTGCCCATTTGAACGGGCTGTCTACGCTCATCCAAGCGACGGCGGCCCAGATCGAGCACATCAAGAGTGGCCCACAGGATCCTCGTTCGGTGCAAGCGATAGCGAAGCTCGTCGCGGCACGGGAGCAGCAGATTGAGGAGCTAGAGCTGCTAATGCACGCTGTTCGGTCAGCGGCTGAAACGTGACTCTGTCCGCGGAACGCAGGCGGTAGAATCAAGTGCTCAGAACAAGCGCGTCCGCACGCTTGCCTGCTCAATGCCGGGGGACGGCGTGGACTTCGACGACTATCAAGAGAAGTGCTTGCGGACCGACCAGCAATCGGCCAAGAAACAGGGGGAGTCAGGCCTGATGATCCCCCTGTTGGGGCTGGCTGGTGAAACGGGCACCCTTCTTGCAGAGTTCAAGAAGAAGTTCCGCGACAAGCAGACTTACGAGGGGTTCGAGGTACGCGCCGAGGAGGAACTCGGCGACGTGCTCTGGTACCTCAGCAACATTGCTTCACGCCTTAGCCTTTCCCTGTCGAAGATCGCCACCAAGAACCTGGTCAAGACTCAGGAGCGGTGGCCAATCGATAGGGACGAGCGTAAGCATCGGGTGTTCGACGGCGAGTACCCCGATTCCGAGCAGCTGCCGCAAGCGGCGAAGATCAGGGTCTTTGAGGACGCGAAGGCGGGTGTCGCCCGTCTTCAGCTCCTTCCCGATCAGTGCCTGCTCGGCGACAAGCTTACCGACAACGCATACGTTTACGATGGCTACCGCTTCCACGATGTCATGCATCTTGCGCACTGGGCAGTCTTGGGCTGGTCGCCGGTGATGCGCAAGATGCTCGGTAGGAAGCGACGTAGCAATGCCACCGTCGACGAGGTCGAGGATGGCGCGCGCGCAATGGTCATCGAGGAACTGCTTGTGGCTTTCGTTTACACCAACGCGACGCAGTTCAGGCTCTATGATGGTGTTGAGCATCTTGATTCAGAGATGCTGGCGACGATTAAGCGATTGGTGGCCCACCTCGAGGTTCACGAGCGCCTCGCTGCTGACTGGGAGCGGGCCATCAAGCAGGGCTATGCCGCGTTTCGACACTTGAAAGACAAGAAGGATGCAGTACTCAGCATCGACATGAAGCGCCGCGAACTCAAGGTGGTATCTTGATCTCAGAGCCTCGGATCATCGCTGGCGACGATCCAGCTGGTGTATGGTTAGAGGCATTCAGGTTGATCCTTGCGGACGGGGACCGGTTCAACCTGACGCTGCATGTGAGGCACCCTTTGGCATTTGAAGCCGCGCAACTACGGCATCTGGATCCAAGCAGGATCGTGCCTCGAGCGCGGCCATTACGCGACGTTGCGACGACTATCTT
>JBAZRU010000788.1:1660-2308 GCA_041662805.1 Candidatus Hydrogenedentales bacterium
GCGAGTTCCGCGCACTGGGATCTGACCGTCGCTGGCTTCTCGGCCTACTACGCGCCGGCCTACGACCGGCTGCTGCGTCGAGGTCCGAGACAATGGGGCTGCTATTTCCTTCGACTAATTTCATTCGGGCCGACGACAGTGAATCAACTCGAGCGCGTCGTTGATGGCCTGAGCACATGGGGGCGCGGACACCGCGCTGCATTTCTGTTCCATCTGTCGGCATCTACTCTTGACCGACCGAGGCCATTGGGCGCGCCATGCCTCCAATACGTTCAGCTGATGGTCGATGATGACGGGCGGCTCTGCCTCACGGCCGTGTACAGATCGCATGACTATTTCCATAAGGCGCTCGGGAATCTTCTGGGTCTGAGCCGACTCCTGGAATACGTCGCGCTAAAGACGAGGCACGAGGTCGGAACCATGACCTGCCTATCAACGTACGCCTTCGTGGATGTCGCCAAGCGACATTCCAACGCACTACTCAACGCAGCCTGAATAATGCATAAACAGAAGGAGTTTCATCAGCTAGTGACCGAGGTTGCTGCGTGCCGCCTGTGTCCGCGGATGGCCAGCAGCGCTCGCGTCCTAAGCAACGCCGCCGGCAATCTGCAGGCGGCGGTAATGTTTGTTGGCGAAGCTCCAGGCCGA
>JBAZRU010000788.1:2318-3289 GCA_041662805.1 Candidatus Hydrogenedentales bacterium
GAGCTGACCAGACGCAGATCCCGTTTCACGGCGATGCCGCTGGTCACAACTTCGAGGCGCTGCTGGGATTCGCCGGCATCAGCAGAGAGGATATCTTTGTAACGAACGCCGTGCTGTGTAACCCACGAAACGATCAAGGCAATAACGCTACGCCGTTGCCGTCAGAGATAGAAAACTGCGGCGACTTCCTGAAACGGCAGATTGAGTTAGTCAAGCCCAAGATAGTAGTGACCCTCGGCGCAACGGCACTCAAGGCTGTGGCAAGCGTTGAGTTGCATCACCTGTCGCTAAAGGACGCGGTGCGCAGCGCCCTTCCTTGGTTCGGTCGCCTACTGATACCGCTCTACCATCCGGGTCAGCGGGCCATGATTCACCGCAGCCAAGCCAACCAGAGATCGGACTATCAGTTTGTTGCTGAAACCATCCGCAGTCTTGGAGGGCGCAAGGCGCGCAGTGCCACTGCGACCCGCGCAGATGTGCTCGCGGCCTGCCGCTATATCCTGCGTCGTCGCGGTGAAATATCGTACTTCGAGCTTCACAAGCTCGCCTACCTAGCCGAGTACCTTCACGTGAAGACAACCGGCGAGCGTATGACACGAGCTTTCTTCATTCGGCAAAAGGACGGTCCTTATTGCGTTGATCTGAGCCTTCCACGTCTAAAAAAAGCTGATGCGCACTTGGCCGTCAGTTCCAAGAATCACAAGCTACTCGTTAGGTTGGGCGTCCAAGCGGAACCTGGTCTTTTCGAGGCGGCCAGAGAGGACGTCCCGGACGCCCGAGTCAGGCAGACGTTGGAGGACGTTATCTCACGCTATCGCTACCCGACCGATGCGGAATTAAAGCGAGCCGTCTACTTGACCGCCCCTATGCGCATGATGCTGCGCAGAGAGAAACACGAAGGGGTGAACATGTATAACGCCCCTATAGATTTCTTAGGGATTTAGGATTCGAGGACGCAAACTTCCAAGAGG
>JBAZRU010000789.1:0-3281 GCA_041662805.1 Candidatus Hydrogenedentales bacterium
TGTTGCAATGTTGAGATGATATTCACGCGTGACAACTTTTTGCGGTTTTGCGTATCGCGCAATCGGCGTATAATGACTTCACATTGACATTCCGTCAAATGATTAGTAGTATGTTATTTCTTGGTGTGAATTCCCGATTGCGTGCGTGCTTTATGCGCCGTAGCGGCGCTTGGTCTGGCGCCCAACGAGGTTCACCTAAGTTCCTGGCAATTTAGTCATCCCTAACCGGGGCCAGCACTTCATGGACAAACCCCAGCCACGCATCTTGATCGTTGAGGACGAGCCCGCCCAGCGGCGGCTTATCGCGGAAATCCTGAAACGGGAAGGATTTCAGTACGACGAGGCCTCCACGTGTTCCGAAGGGCTGAGCTTTTTCGAGAAAGACCGGTATGCCTGTGCACTCATTGATTTGGGTCTCCCAGACGGGTCGGGCCTGTCGCTGCTTGCCGATTTCTGCCGCGAAGACATGAATCTTGTTTCCGTCGTTCTCACTGGGGATGCGACTGCGGAGACGATCATAACGACGATGCGCGCAGGCGCGTTCGACTATCTCTGCAAACCGGTGGATCTGATAACGTTGCGGACGGCGATTCTCCGTGCGTTGTCGCACAACGACGTGGCGCGGGAGCGTTCGGAGCTATTTCGCTTGCTGGTGGAAGAGCGCGAGCAGCTCAGGGTGCGCGTTGAGGAAGCAACCGTAGATCTGCGCCAATATGCGAGGGCGTGCGAACGGAGCAATGATCACCTCCGTACCCTTCTTCGCTTGGCGAGGATGTCTGCCGAGTATTATGCCGACGAGAGGATGTTTCGTCAGGTCTTTGCCGAGCTTCAGCAGCACGCTCCCATGCGCGGCATTGCCTTGTGCGATGCCGCCCGGAGGCGAATGGTGGCGCTGGTGCAGGCCGAAGAGGGAGACGAAACCGAGTACCACACCTGCGATGGGGCGTTCCAGGTCAGCGGTTTCGACAGCATGCTCGCGTCGGCCGAACCGGACTTGTTCATTCAGGAGTGGCTTACGCGTAACACACTCTTCGACCGCGATTCCGTCAAATCGTATGTGTACACGCAGTCCTTCTGGAATCGCGGGACGTGCACGGTCGCCTTTTTTCTTGCGGCGGACTACGAGCCGGACGAGGCGTTTCTCGGTTTCCTGGATACGAGCAGTTACTTTCTTTCTTTCGAGTGGGAACGCGGCCAATTGCTGTTCCACATTGCGCACCACGCCAGCCTTGGGAACATTGGGGTGGAGTTGGCCCGCAACTTTATCCAGCCGCTGACGGCAATCCAGATGGCGGCGGATTTCGTAAGTGAAACGCTGACGACGGTGGATTCGAAGCAGGGCATGCAGATTGTAATGGACAACGTGGATCGCCTTCGCAGGCAGACGCAGGAATTCAGAAAGCTTTCGCTTTTGCGCGAGAACGCCATTGAGACGGTGCGGTTGGACGAATTTGTGGATCAAGCGCTTGAGATGCTATCCGTGGCGATTCAGAGCAGGGGAGTGACAATAGAAAAGGATGTGATTCGAGATAGCGAGTGCGTGTTGCTCAATGGAACGACCCTTGCACGCACGATTCTGGATCTTATCCTAGATTCGCTCCGGTCGATCGAAATTGGTGGAGAACTTGCGTTGCGCCTATACGGGCCCGATGAAGAGCATATTGCGTTCGAAGTGAGCTACGGACGAATGGGTATGCCACGGAGTTCGGAGATATCGAGCGGCGATTTCGAATCCGTAGGCATGCATCCGAGTCTTCAGCTTGCGGAGCGTTCGGTTCACAGTTGTGGCGGCACACTAAACATAGAGAACGCCGCGAGCAGCCGCAGGAAGATACGTATACTACTCCCGAGAAATGCGACGGCCTCCATGCGCACGCGCGCGGGTATTACTTAATGATGGGCTCAGGATTCATTTTCCCCGAGACAGTTGAAGAGGACGCTGCCGCGTCCCAGAAGACAGTGCTGGTGCTCGATACGGACCCCGGCGTTCGTTGGTCTCTGGCAAAGGGGCTGGCAAACTCGGGCTACGATGTTGTGACCGCCAGCACAGTGGCGGAAGCCGTGGCTGTCCTCCGAGATCGTTCGACTGCGGCCGTTATTGTTGAGTTGCTTCCCGAGGCAGGCCTTACGCAAGAGGCCATCCCTTTGTTGATGGACACTGAGAGCCAGCCGCGCCTCATTTGTGTTTCGGTGGATTCGTCGCCTCAGTTGGTAATTGAATGCATGCGAAGAGGGGCCGCGGATTTTTTGCCGAAACCGTTTACGCTTGCCGAAATTCGAATGTCGTTGGCGCGGGCGCTGAGTTCCGATTCGGACGCGAACCGCGTGCAGCGAGCACCGGCGCCCGCGCGGCAAGACGGCGATGCGTCAGCCTTGATAGGCATCAGCCCGGCCACGCAGGAGTTGAGGTCCATTATCAAGCAGGTGGCTCAATCCGACCTGAACTGCCTGATTCGCGGGGAGAGCGGAACCGGTAAAGATTTGGTTGCTCGCGAGATACACCGGCTTTCGCGTCGCAGCGACAAGCCTTTTGTAAAGGTGAATTGTACGGCCTTGCCGGAGCAGTTGCTCGAAAGCGAGTTGTTCGGCTACGAGAAGGGGGCTTTTACGGGGGCGGTAACTTCGAAGCCTGGGCGCTTTGAATTAGCCAATCGCGGGATCATATTCCTGGATGAGATCGGCGACATGCACCCGAGCCTGCAATCGAAGTTGTTGCAGGTCATCGAGCACAAGGAGTTTACGAAGCTGGGCGGCCGCAAGCAGATAAACGTTGACGTACAGATCATCGCGGCAACGAATGCGGACCTTGAGCGCAAGACGAAGGACGGTTCATTTCGGGCGGATCTCTACTTCAGGCTCAATGAAGTGTGCATTTGGGTGCAGCCACTTCACGGCCGCAAGGAGGATGTGCCTCTGCTTGTACGGCACTTTGTGCAGAAGCACGGACGGTTTCGCGCCGACAGCCCGCTTGAAATCACCGTGGACGATCTGAATTCCCTGACCGAGCATACATGGCCGGGCAATGTTCGCGAATTGGAAAGCACCATCAAGCGCTGGTTGGCATTGGGTAAGACGCCGCTGGGGGATGGCCGGAGGCTCCAGGCTGGCGCCAATCCTCTCTCCACATCCTCCCCAGGTACGAGTGCCAGCGGCCCGCCGGTCATTGCGGGGAAAGCCGACTCGGGGGATCTCTCCGCGGACAAGATCTTGAAATCGCTTGAAAAGCACCAGTGGAATCGCCGAAAGGCGGCGGAAGCGCTTGGAATCAGCTATCAGACGTT
>JBAZRU010000790.1:0-3275 GCA_041662805.1 Candidatus Hydrogenedentales bacterium
GGGACCGTCGTGATGAACGTCAAAAAATTCACGAGATCGGCGTTGCCGACATTCACGTCCGTCACGGTAACTACCGTGAGCTGCGGACCCGTGGTCGGATCGGCAAACACAACTTCGTCGCTCAGGGCCCAGCCCCAATAGTTGTAGTCATGCGCGCCGATGTTGCAGGGAAGAACCTGTCCCGTGTCGGGATCATTGTTCAAGTACCATTCCGCGCTGTTATCGGCGGATGCCGACGGGCAAAGCAGCACGTTAACATCCGTCAGATACTCTGGGTAAAGCTGGTTACCTTGAAACTGCGTGGAGATTGGCCAATCGGCGCTGCCTGTGGCGAATACGTCGCAATTCGCGCCCCCGTAATTGTGCATATGCGGGTACTTCTCACCCCGCGACTCGCCAGCATACATCTTGAAGATCACGCCCAATTGCTTCAGGTTATTCTGACAACTAGCCCGCCGGGCCGATTCGCGCGCCCGTGCAAGCGCGGGCAACAGGATAGCCGCGAGTATGCCGATGATAGCGATCACTACAAGCAACTCGATCAGTGTGAAACCTCTGCGTCGCATTCCAAACCCCTCCGTTATTGCTTTGTTTCAATACAATCAGAAACACGGCGGCACATTACTACTGCTCCTGCACCCCCTTCCTCGATTTCCCGGCAGCCTCGCTTATTCGACTACCGGGGTCGCCTTCGATTCCGAAGGCGCTTCCCCATCTAAGAATGCCCGTATCCGGACCATGGAGCCCTCGTAATCCCAATCGGACGACAACGGCCGCCATCCCCAACCGTCAAGAAACCACGGCCCGCCCATCATGAGTTCCCCCAAAGGATCCTGGATTCCAAACTCCTCAAGGGGCGCCGAGCCACGCATCGCGGCCGCACATCCGTCGGCCATAGCCCAAATCACAAGACAGAGCGCTTCCGGACGAAACCCAGCCGGAAGCTTCAGGTCGCCCTCGTCGAGCGCTCGATGGACAATCCTTAGCAGGATCCGAAACATGTCGGTGTCGATTTCTCGCATGCGTGCTTGCTTCGCCTCGGAGACCCTGCTCGCGATTGACTCGTCACCAATCGTGGCCACAATCCGCATGCTGTCCGAATATCGGGCGGAATAGTCGTGCATGGCGATACTGACCGCTTGGATTTGTTCGCGAGACCCACCGGGATATCCTGCGGCACGCTGCAACATGGCTCGCAACTCCAATTGACACTCGATCCCCAATTCGACCAGTAGTCCCTCTTTCGAGCCGAAACGGTCATACAGTGTCGCGCGGCTGAACCCCGTCAAATCGGCCAGCTTGCTGATGGTGAGCTCGTGGATCCCCTCTTCCAGAAAGATCCGGCGGGCCGTCTCGAAGAAAAGCTCATCACGTTGGAGCAGTTCCCCTCGTTTCCCCCGAAAGACGTTTCCGTGGGTCCCCTCTTCCGTCTGCTCCCCCATCCCACCCTCCTCGGTTGACTAGCGTCGCGATACAAACAAATGTGGCTTTCCGACATCTGTCAGATTATTCCATGTGTATACTCCCTGTCAAGAGATAGATTCGCGTCGGGTGCGCATCCAGGAAGTGGGGCCAGCAATTCCCCCCCCGAAAATCGGCAAGTGCTCTCCAAATCCTCGGATGCAATATCCCTTTTTGTCCAGGATATGGCGTCTTCGTACTGCCACCTGTCAGCTTCATCGTCTCTTTCGCAGAAGGCGATTCTCTGCATAAATTCTCGTAAAGACTCATGAGTGTCTTTGCGCTTTTGGCGTAAGCTGTTTAGCTCCAATGTGTTGTGCTCTGAAATTTCAAATCTCATATTTGAGATCACTCCAGATGGCCTTTTGGTGGCGGCACAGAGGACCGCCGTCCTGAATTCCATCCCAAACATCTCTATTATCCCCATATCCCCTTTTCTTGCACAGATTGGCCGCTTGCAGAGCGTGGGCATTCCGGTTGGCGCGGCCTAGACGGGGGGAAATGGATGCATAGAAGCACCAAGTGCAACGAACCACCTATATATATAGGAACTAACACCCGAGGGTCTAACTATGACTATCCAATCCCGTTCACAATCCCGCGCCTCCCTGGACTCCAAATTCCTGCCCCGCGCGGGACCCCCCCCTTGAATCGTCAAATGGTATGGACCCCCCCATGCGTCGGGCTTGGGCGTCAGAAGAGTCGAGTTACTTTGGAGGCAGGCTGGCGAAGCTGCCCCCCTTGTATCGTCAAGAGTGAGCAAGGGTGCACCCCCGACTGAAACTGGACGCAGCTCCCGTACGCAACATAGAGAAGACCCCGCAACCCCGCATCCCAGCAGCGCATGCCCTCGGCATCCCGCAATTTGGCGCTGGACTTAGCGCATGGCTTTTCTGTAGCGTGTTCTTGAGTATCGGGGCGCAATGTCCCGCACGTCATACAGAAGGGGATACCGGGAAATGAAGACGATTATGCACCGCGCGACGGTTTGTCTCTTGGCCGTAGGCTTGATGTCGTGCGCGACATCCTATGCCAATGCGCCTGAAGGGTTTACCGCCCTTTTCAATGGGAAAGACCTATCGGGATGGCAGGGTGACTCGCGACTCTGGAAGGTGAAGGATGGCGTCATCATCGGAAACACGGAAGGCGTCAAACTCGAGCACAACACCTTCCTGATGACCGAAAAGAAGTACTCGGACTTTGTCCTTCGCGTGAAGGTGAAGCTCCGCAATCACAACAGCGGCGTGCAGTTCCGCAGCGAAGCCAAAGAAGATTTCGCGGCGAAAGGGTATCAAGCCGACGTCGCCGAAGCCACCTACTTCGGCATGCTGTACGAAGAGCAGGGTCGCGGCATTCTGCCGTATTGGAACGCCCTCAGCGACCAGGAACGCGCCGACATCTTCAAGGCGGCAAAGACCGGCGATTGGAATGAATATGAAATCACCTGCGAAGGCGACCACGTGAAGATGGTCCTCAACGGCAAGGTGACATTGGACTTCCAAGACCCCGAAGGCGCGAAAGAAGGCATTATCGGCCTTCAGCTTCACGCGGGTCCCGGCATGGAAGTAGAGTTCAAAGACATCTACATCAAAGACCTTACGCCCAAGAAAGAAGACAAGAAGTAGACCAACGCTAAGGTACGGTTGGGCCCGGGAGGCGGGTGTGGTCGTTCAGGAGACGCATGTGATCGTCTATGGCCGACGATAGGCGCTGCTTTATCGCAGCACAATCGGGGTCGTTGACACGATTGGTGCGCTCTCCCGGATCGTTCTTGATGTTGTAGAGTTCGTCGCGGCCTTGATTGTGGAAGTCGC
>JBAZRU010000791.1:0-3269 GCA_041662805.1 Candidatus Hydrogenedentales bacterium
CGCTCACCACCTCAGACCCCCACTACGCGTACCGCAGCCCCTCATCCACCATCGCCAGATAATTCTCCAACGGGATGTAATTGGCCACGCTGTTCCCCGTACCCAAGCAATACCCACCCCCAGGCACGCAGACATCAAGCGTCTCCCGCACCCGCTTACGAATGGCCCCCTCATCGGCGCGGCACAGGAAGTCTACATCGATACCCCCCAGCAATGCGATCCGGTCGCCATACGCGCGCTTGGCGTCGGTAACCGACTCGATGGTGTCCTCGAACGAATGCTTGGCGTCGATTCCGACATCGTTGATGAGGTCGTCCATGATCAAGTCGATCTTGCCGCAACAATGGAGCAGATACGGCCGCCCCGCCGCGTGCGACTTCTCCGCCATCCGCTTATGGCCCGGCAGCACGAACTCCCGCAAGTCGTCTGGGCTAATCAGCGGACCCGTGCGAAATCCCATATCGTCGCTGCCCCACACAACTTTGACGCGGTCATACGCAAGCACGCGGTCGATGATAACCTCGTACATGTCCAGGAGCCGCTGACTGATGGCCGCAAGCAAATCGCGTTGCTCGAACAACGCCACGCACAACGCCTCGTACCCCAGCAGCCAATTGAGAAACTCCGCGAAATGCGCGAAGCCCCCGCTGGCAACGATGCACATGTTCTCGGGAAGGTGCTCGCTATACCAATCCAGCGACCGCGACGGGGCCTTCACCGGGTCCGGCCACGGATACCGCTCGAAATCGTCCCAATTGGCGATCGGCCCCGTGCTCTCGTTCACGTAATTGCGCCCGCCGTCCCGCTTCAAATCGGCCGTGTCGTCCGCAATGTCGTACCGCAGCGGCATCACGATATCGTCAAGGCTCGCCCGCACGAAGTCGTACCCCAGAAACTGCTGCACGGCCATGTGCCGCTTCTGAAGAAAGTACGGATCGGCCAGCGTGACATCGGGGATTAGCCCGAACCGTTCGCAAACGGCGTCCTGCACCTCCGGGTCCAGAAACAACTCAATGTGATGAACACGCTTCGGCGTGCCTTCCCGGCGCAGGCATTCAACAAAGGCGCGCCAGTCGGGGGCGCAAGGATGCTCGAACATGGAAAACATGATTACCCTCAAACGTATTTATTCGGGAGATAAGGTCAACCCAATTGCCTGGACCCGTTTCTGTGGCGCAAGCGTGCCTGAGACATGCGTTCCCGAAGACCACCATCTTTCACAAACTCCTTCCCTATCCGGCGGAGTTGCTGGTCGAGTAAGAAGTTCGTCTGATGCACCAGGCAGATCGCTATGTTGGCCACTACTTCGGCCGGACGAGTTTCGCAGTATTCTCTGTAGACCTCGTATGAAGTGGGGGAGGCGCTGCCAAGCTTGCGGACATAGCGCGCTTCTACGGAATCCTTCTCCCACTGATGCAGACCGCGCACTCGCAGAAAGTCCTGGTAATACACCAAAAGCTCTTCCAAACTGGCGCGAGCCACGCCTACGAGCTTCACTTCCATCTTTCTGGAAGTGCCTGATGCTTGGCTGCCTTCCACGATATTCTGCTTCCCCGAACGTGCCGCCTGTATCATCTGGTCGATTGTCCGGTCACCTCTCCGAAGAAATCGCTGGCAAAAATGAAAAGTGAGGTCATACACAACTTCCGCCTTCTCGTAGGAAAGCAGCTTGCGGTAGTCTCCATGCGGCGGGATGAAGCCGCTCTGATCAACCATAGGTACAGTGTCCTGTGAGTTGTCCGGTTTGTTTCATTGCTTCAGATCATCCGATCTCCACAGATTACATGGAATCCATAGGACTTATAGGTCCTATAAGTCCTATAAGTCGTATTCCCCTCTTAGCCAGTTACCTAAGCTCATAGAGCTAAGGCCATACGCCGCCGTCGCCCTTCACGCTACACCCCCGCCTCGCCGCAACACAACTTCCCCACGCAACCGAAGGCTTGCCCCACAACCCCCTTGACAACTTACTACGATCTGTAGTAAATTTCTCTTACTACGATTTGTAGTTAGTTCCCCGGTCGTGAAAGGAACCCCAATGGCGCCCCGCGGTACCGATGCAAGCGAAACCGAACTGGCGGTCCTGAAAGCACTCTGGGACATAGGTTCGGGCACCGTTCGTGACGTGGAGGAAGTCCTGCTCCGCCACGGACACCAATGGGCCTACACGACGATCCAGACCCTGCTGCTCCGGTTACAGGCCAAGGGCCTCGTATCTGTTCAAAAAGCGCGCATGCCACACACCTACGAACCCGCCGTATCGCGCGAGAGACTGCTCGGCCAACGCCTGAAGGAATTGGCGCTGAACCTCTGCGACGGCACGGCGGCTTCCTTGGTGCGCGCCCTGGTCACGGACGAAAATTTCTCGCGCGAGGAGATTGCCCGTTTCCGTAGCCTGTTGGACGAGCTTGAAGAAAAGTAGCTGAACGCACGCGGGCGCGCATTGCATGCCCGAAGGCTTGGTGGAAGGAGAACGGTATGATGTGGTGGCTGATGCAAAATGCCCTTAGTGCGGCTGGCCTGATGCTCTGCGCATTCGTGATTGAGCGCATGTTTCGGCTTAGTCCATCAACTCAGCACGTACTTTGGCTGCTCGTCGTCATCAGACTGATCGCTCCACCCCTGCCCCTATGGCCCTGGCCCCTCGAAAGCGCCAGTCCCGCCGCGGAGTTCGTAACCTCGCACGGTCAACTCGGCGTAGAGACCGCCGGCTGGTCGTTCGGAGCGTGTCTTGCATACGCTTGGCTCGCCGGTGCCATCGTCGTGGCCGTGCTCGAAGGCGTACGCCTCCTCCGGCTGCATCGCCAAATTGCACGAGGCCACGCGTTCCCGCAACACCTGCAACGCGAGGTTGAGGCCGCGGCATGCCAACTTGGGATGCGCCCCCCGCGGAGGGTTGTCGTTGCGCGAGTTCGAATGCCCTTGGTCGTGTGCAGCCTTCGACCCATCCTGGTCATCCCTGAGGGTTTGCTCGGAAAACTCGGCGCCACCGCATGGCGCAGCGTACTGGCCCATGAGCTAGTCCACCTGAAACGCCACGACCACTGGACCGGTTGGGTGGAACTGACCGCAGCCTGCATCTGGTGGTGGAACCCCGTGTTTTGGTACGCCCGCAAACGCATGCGCGAGTGTGCCGAGCTAGCCTGCGACGCATGGGTCGTTCGGCTCGTGCCGAACGGACGCCGCGAATACGCCGAATCGCTGATTGCCGTAATCGATACCGAGTCTTGGAACGCCGCACCCATTGGAGCCATTGGAATGGCCTCCGG
>JBAZRU010000792.1:0-3265 GCA_041662805.1 Candidatus Hydrogenedentales bacterium
ATCGACCGCGAGTTGGGGCGTCTGATCGCCGCGCTCGAAGAGAAGGGCCTCGCGGAAAACACGATTCTCGTCTACTCGTCGGACCACGGCAGCATGTTCGGATCGCATGGCGTAGGCAGCAAACGCCAGCCCTATGAGGAATCCATCCGCGTCCCCTTCCTCGTGCACGCGCCCGGGCGCGTCCCCGCCGGGGCCAAGGTTGACGCGCTGTTCGGGGCCATCGACATCATGCCCACCCTCTGCGGCATGGCGGGGGTGAAGCCACCGTCCGGACTCGACGGACAAGATTTCTCCCCCTGGCTGCGAGGCAACTCAGGTCCCGATCCCGAGTCCGCGTTCATCATGCACATCGCCAAGCAAAACGCGTCCGGCGGCGAAAAGCATCCTGCGCCCCTGTTCCGCGGTCTCCGCACCAAGCGCCACACCTATGCCGTGTTCGCGGAAGGCGGCGGCTGCCTCTATGACAACACGGCGGATCCGTATCAGATGAGGAATCTCTTCGAAGATCCGGCCTGTGAGACGGTGCGGGAGGAATTGAGGGAAGAACTTCGCCGCACGCTAAAGAAAGCAGGTGACCCGTTCACGGTGCCGGGTAAGGACGAATAACATTTTATCCCCACGCAGGCGAGAGCCTCGGTAGACGCTCACCTTACGACCGGGTACTTTCCGAGGGGCACGATTTCGACACGGTCTTTGTACGCGTCCCACCAGGCCCGGTAGATCTTGCTTAGTTCCAGGCGGTCGAGCAAAGCATGATCCTCGGGCTGCGGCAGGCCGGACTGCGCTGCCGAATTGGATAAGAGCGCGCGAAACATGAGTTCGAATTCATACTCGTGCGACAGGGACTGTCCGGTGGGCAGTGTGTTGTATGGCCCGAACTCTCTCAGCACACGGTCGAATCTCGTTTTGTCGCCATGGAACGCCAACGTTATGTTCGCCCACTCGGATTCGTTGCCCACGCCCCGAGAGATTTTCTCCAGGACGGGCAGGGCCGTTTCTAAATCGACAAATGAAAGCTGCATTGCGCCGGCGAGTTGCACTGCCGGCTCCTTGCCTTTGCACAGGAGCTGCAAGCTCTCCACCCGGCTCTCGGCAGGAAGATTGCTCGCGACATATTCGGCGTATTCACTCAACTCCTGGGTCATCGCGCCGGTGGCCAACTTAACTCGCTTCGTCGAGAAGTTGCGCAGATACGACGCAGCCGCATGGGGGTCTTCGCGCGCCAGTATGCCCAGCGCGGCTATCCATGGTGATTGGATGGCGGCGAGCGACAAGTCTCGCGTCGATTTCACCAATCGCCGGTAATCGGACAATTCCCTCTTGTTGTGCCGTGGAAAGCGGGCCGTTTCGGGCAGAGGCACGGCGACGGGCTTGTCCTTGCGCAGTGGCACAACCTTGCCGATAGCCTCTTTCAGGTTCTCCCCTTTTCCCTTGAATTCATAGAAGGCTTGGCGCACTTCGTCGTCATTGTGCGGCGGCCATGGCAATCCTCCGAAGTGTTGCCAGACTACGTACTCCGCATCCGGCTCTCTCCATCCGCTCCACGGTTGGGGGAACATATCAATCGGAAGCCCTCCCTGCCTCCTTCCGTAGACTGGCGTCCATGGCAGGCGTGGTGCGGAACCGAATTTGAGGATGTAGACATACTGCTTCCCGTAAAGGGCGGGGGCGTTGGCAATGAAGTCACCGGCGGGTGCCTGGCCAAACCAGGTATCGACGACCCGAAAGCGCGACGCATTAAAGCCCGCGCCGGTGCACTGGACAACGCCCACGAAATCGCTGGCGGCTACCGATTCGTCCCAGGGACAAGGACTGATTGAAGATGCGGCCGTGAAGGCAACCACGCTTAGCGCGCCGAAGGCGACTACCGTTATGCGAAACAACCGCGTCATTGCACTTGTCTCCTTGGTTGCGATCAATTCGTCGCCCTTGACCCCAGTTGAATGGAATAATAGCGGTAGTCGCGGGAAAGTTCCTGCTGTTCGGGTGAATCTCCGGGATGGAGTGCGCGCTCATGGATTGCCGATGCGTGCGGCGAGGGGGCCGCAACCCATTCTGGGTTGACGAGTGGGTGGGGGTGGCGACCCAGGGTAGCGTCGCCTTCGCTGCCGCTACGGTGTCGCTACCCTGGGCTTGGGAGACGAAACCTACTTGAGGTAAAAAGACGCGCGGAGGTATGTGCAGGGGAGGTTTCGCCGAAACGTGCGGGGCTAACCCGTGGCGCAGTAATTCGGAAGATCATTATTCTTCTGACCCATGCCAGTTGGTTCCCGGCTTCCTTTTGCTTTCCACCGGTTTTCATGGCTATAATCCGCGTTTACTTTGCAAGGGCACTATCTTCGGAAGAAAGAGACCAGCATGATCATTGTGATGTCCACGCACAACCGTGCGGAAGTTGAAGACGTAATTAAGAAAGTCGAAGAGCTCGGCTACAAAGCGCATGTCATCGAAGGTGTCGAACGGACCGTCATCGGCGCGGTCGGCGATGAACGCGGCAAGGCGCGACTTCAGTCGTTGGATTCCATGCCCGGCGTCGAGAGCGTCGTGCCTATCCTGAAGCCCTACAAACTTGCAAGCCGCGAGCTGAAACATGCAGACAGCACCTACCAGGTAGGGCCTGTAACCATAGGTCCGGGCAAATTTTGCGTGATGGCCGGGCCCTGCTCCGTCGAGACGCGCGACCAGATACTCGAAACCGCGCGCGCCGTAAAAGCGGCCGGCGCCCATATTCTCCGAGGTGGGGCCTACAAGCCGCGCACTTCGCCCTATGCATTCCAGGGCCTGGAAGAGGAAGGTCTCGCCCTGCTCGCGGAAGCGCGCAAGGAAACGGGACTGCCGTTCATTACCGAAGTCATGACGCCCGAGCAGGTTTCGGTTGTGGAAGAATACTCCGACATTCTTCAGATTGGCGCGCGCAACATGCAGAACTTCGGATTGCTGAAGGCGGTTGGCCGCACGAAGAAGCCCGTGTTTCTCAAGCGCGGCATGATGTCGACCATCAACGAATTGCTGATGTCGGCGGAATACGTCATGTCCGAAGGCAATACGCAAGTTATCCTGTGCGAACGCGGCATTCGAACCTTCGAATCCGAGACGCGCAACACCTTCGACATCGCGGCTATCCCCGTGCTGCGCAAGCATACGCACCTGCCCATCTTCGCCGACCCGAGCCACGCAACCGGACATTGGGATCTCGTGATTCCCATGGCTATGGCGGCGGTCGCGGCGGGGGCCGATGGACTCATGGTGGAAGTGCACCCGCGCC
>JBAZRU010000793.1:0-3252 GCA_041662805.1 Candidatus Hydrogenedentales bacterium
ATGACGGGGATACCCTATGACGATGTGACGCAGTGGCGGGGACCATATCCCGTGGAGACGTTCATTTCGCAGTTCGAGAAGCTATCGGCGGGGTGGCAATTGGGGATTCCATTTCTCAAGGCCGCCGTGGACGTAGCCCCGCAGGAGCGGCACGACGATGCGCGCGCGGAATTGCGCTATGCTCAGGCTGCCGCTATTCATTTTCAGTCCGTGGCAAACCAGGCGCGGTTCATTGTCGCCCACGATACGCTCACGAATATGGCCCAGACGCTTGGCGCTGAAGAACAGAAAGCTCTGCGGAGCGAAATCAGACGCGTGCTAGAGTCGGAGATCGACCTTGCACGCCAGCTATTCGCCCTCGCCCAAGTGGATTCACGGATTGGGTTCGAAGCCGCCAATCAGTATTTCTACGTCCCATTGGACCTCGTAGGCAAGGTGATCAATTGCCGTTGGCTGCTGGAGCACTTCGACTAGGGTTTGCTGGAAGCACACCGACACAGGTTTTGCAGAATGCGTGATTTGTTGGCCTCGGCGACAATTTTGGAGAGCAGAGGGGTATATGACTCAGCGTTTTCGAATAGTGTCGCGGTCCTGGGATTCGAGTTGCGCTTTGCTCCTTGTGTGTTCATTCATTTGGACACTTGCCTTGGGCACCGTAGCGCACGTTGGATGGAGGGCGGCAATACTGCCTCTTGCGATATCGGCGTTCTTCACCAGTCTCCTGCTGCGCAGCCCTCTGAGTGTCAGCTTGACCGAAAGCGGCGTGGTAGTGCGCAGTCTCATGAGACGCAGAGAGATTCGGTACGACGAGATCTTGGGCGTGTGTGTGTATGACCCGACTGATCGGAGAAGTGACAGCGATCACTTTCGACAGACAGACGTTGGGGATGGCTGCCACCGTCTGGTTCTTCAGGGACGATGCAGGTCATTCGAAGTGCCTGTGGGAATCGAAGATGCAGACAGGTTCTGTCGTGTTTTGGCGGAAAGAGCGCCCACAAACGCTGCAGCACTCCTTCAATTGACGAGTAACAGACTGGATGAGACCACGTTTCTTCTTCCCTTGGAGTTTCGCGCACCTTCCAAGTGCCGCGCATATTGGGTAGCCACGTTCGCGGTCTACCTCGGCGTAGCAACTCTTCTGGTCCTGAGCATCTCAAATCCATGGATTGGCCTCGGTGCCCTTCTACTTATGGGCGTTCTTGAGCAGCTCGTCTTCAGGGGAGTGATTAATCCAGTCATTCGGATATGGGAAGACAGGATAAGGATTCGGTGGCGCGACTGGCCTCTGCGCAAGTGGACAATTCTGTCTCATGAATTCGACAAGAGCGCCAGCAGACTGATGAATCGAGTAACTCCGGGACTCTTCGACGTGGTGAAGCTGGCGACAATGGAGAGTTCAGGGGATCCCGTTCGCCGGGTATCTCGCTTCGCAGAGTTGGTTTTCGAACGTGTGGAGTTCCCAAAAACGCTTAGCGTCTCACGGGTGGAGGTAATTAGCAGGCTATGCCAGTCCCTCATAGTCGCTGGACTTGCTTCTTACCTGTTGGCGGTAATGCTGACGGAGTCTCCAATGCGGTGGCTTGCTGTCCCCTTCGCGTTGTGGCCTTTTGTGATTGTGTTGTTCCACTTGCCAAGGACTTTGCAGGACCTTCGAGAGACCCCTGCATCGGTCACTCTGGATGCAGATTGCCTTACTGTAATGACTCTCAGGGGTAAATCACAGTCCATATCGAGAGACAATCTGAAGAGAAGCTATCTCACTCCGTTGGCGTGTGGTATTGGGACCAGCGACGGGACGGCTCGCGACATGGTGCTGATTATCGAATATGGCGATGACAAGAGAGTCCGTATTCCACAGCATGCTGTTTCGATTCCTCTCCAGTTAATGCACAGGCGGGTATGCGAGACCCTGAGAGAGGTCAATGCCGTGGAATGAGAGCCATTCCTATCGCTTCTTCCCTCTTGGTATGGGTATCCAAGTAGCAGACTGGAAGGCTGTCGTACTCAGAAGAGGCAGCCGTGCAGACGCCCGCCTCTTCCGATCGGATATTGCTGGAAACTCGTTACGATTTCCCGTCCGTCGATGCGACGCCTAGTTTCGCTACGGCGTCGGGGAACGGATAGGTATCTGGCAGAACCGTCATGGTTGTGCATTGGCCCGCCGTCCCGCCATTGGGTTTGTTGAATACCACCTCGACGTAGTACGCGAGCCACCCCTGTTCGGGCGCGGGAAGGTTGACCGTGGCGCTGCCTTGACCGGGGAGGTCTTCGGAGGACCATTCCGCTTTTCGGAAGTCGCGCGACGGCGCGGTGGCCTTCCACAGCCTTGCGTGACCGGACGGGTCCGACCATTTCACTTCAAGCGCACCTTCGGCGTTGCGTTGCCACGTCGTCTCCGGGAGTTTGGTTCCGTGGACGATGGATTCGTAGAAGGCCGTGATTGCCGCAACGCCGCCAAGGTTCACATCGTGGCCGGTGTTTGCGCAGTAATAGAGATACTTGTCGCCTTTCAAATCGGGGAAGTAGGTGCTCGAGGAATCCACGTTCCAGTAGGGGTCGTTTGTGCCCAACACGATCAGCTTCGGCAAGGTCAAAAGGTCGCGATACGAGAACGGATCGACGACAGCCCTCAACCGCTCGCCTTCAGGGGAATTCATGCGCGCCTGGATGTTGTTCTGTGTATAGTCGGCGATTTCATCGCTGAATGTTCCGTAACTCGCAAGCTGGTTCTTCGCCTGTGGGACCATGTTCAGCATGTCGATGACCGCCGGCGCGATGCCCACGACGCGCTTATCCGCGACGGCCGACAGCCACGTCGTCCAACCGCGCTTCGAGCCGCCTAACACGACGAATCCGTCAATGCTTACACTCATGTCTTGCTTGCCAACGGCCTGGATTGTGTCCATCGCACGTACCGCGCTCTTCACCATCGGCAGAAGAAGCGGCCAATCGTCGCCTTCTCCGTTCAGAAACTTGTCGAAGGTGAGCGCGATGATCCCGTCCTCTTCCTTACCATCGAACAGGGGCTGATTCGGGACCTGCTCCAGCATGGCGACCACCGTGCCCGTGGCCGTGGCTAACTGGTTGACTATGCGCGCCTCGTCCGATTTCAGATCGGGAGATTCGCTCCCGTTGTTTCCGCCTGTAATCAGCAGCAGCGACTTGTCGGGATGGGTGACGGTCTCCGGCTTGATCACCGTGAGCCAGTGCTTCCATTCGAGACCCTGCCACGTCTGCGACTTCATCTCAATG
>JBAZRU010000794.1:0-3243 GCA_041662805.1 Candidatus Hydrogenedentales bacterium
CGGATTTGACCTCCAACTATGCTGGCCGTTCAATTCCATGGCGAAACTCGATTTCGAGCTTGAACTCATCGAGGAAACCGAAGAGACCATCCTCGTGCGTGACGGAAACGGGGCCGTGCTGCGCCGCCACAAGCTGCACGACACCACCCCCGAACACGTCGACTTCCTCGTAAAAGACCGCGCAGGGTGGGAAGAGCATATCAAGCCGTATCTGAAGGCGGATCGCGAGCGTATCGATTTCGGGGCCTACCGCCGAATCAAGCAAGAGGCCGCCGCTCGGAACCGTTTCTTCGCGTGGTGCGGCTGCAATGTCTTCGAATTGATGCATCCCGTCTGCGGGCACGAATACATGCTCATGGGCATGGCCGTCGACCCGGACTGGATTCGAGACATGGTGGACACCTATGCGCAACTCACCGTAGACTTGATGGAGATCCTGTTCGCGGAGGAGGGGACTCCGGACGGCGTTTGGTTCTACGAGGACATGGGGTTCAAAGGACGTCCATTCTTCTCGTGCGACATGTACAAAGAGATCGTGCAACCCGGCCACTGCAAGACGATTGACTACGCGAAGTCGAAAGGCTTGCCCGTGGTGATGCACTCCTGCGGATATGTGGCGCCTTTGGTTCCGGGCATGATTGAAGCAGGAATCGACTGTCTTCAAGTGATTGAAGTCAAAGCGGGCATGGATTTACTTGAGCTTTACCGGATGTACGGCGACTGCCTCTCGTTCATGGGTGGTATTGACGTGCGCGTACTATATACGAATGACAAAGAGCAAATTGCGCGCGAACTCGAAGCTAAGGTGCCAGTCGCAAAAGGCCGTTTCGGATATGTGCTGCACTCCGACCATTCCATACCGGATCAGGTGGAGTATGACAGCTATCGTTTCTTTGTTGAACGGGGATTGGAGCTAGGGCAATATTAGATGCGTTTGTCTCAAGGAAAATGGGGACAGGAAGGGGAATGCCATGTCTGAGTTAATCGAACGAATTGCGCAGTGCATTGAACGGGGAAAGGTGAATGCGACGTCTCCCTATCCGCCCGACCTCAAGGGTCAGGATGGCGCGGACGAGTTGACGGCGGCGGCCCTCCAGATGGGGATTCCGCCGAGCGACGTGCTGGCCCAGGGCTTGGTGGTCGGCATGAATGCCATCGGCCGCAAGTTCAGCGAGAACAAGGTGTTTGTGCCGGACCTGCTGATGGCGTCCAAAGCGATGCAAGCCGCCATGAAGCATCTGAAGCCTTTCTTTGAATCGGGTCAGGCGCAGCACCGCGGCACGTTTATCGTCGGTACCGTCCAGGGCGACTTGCATGACATCGGCAAGAATCTCGTCAGCATGGTCATGGAAGGCGGCGGTTGGCAAGTGGTCGACCTTGGCGTGGATGTGAGCGCGGAAAAGTTCCTAGGCGCGCTCAAGGATCATCCGAAGGCCGTGATCGGTCTGAGTGCACTGCTCACCACAACGATGGTCAACATGGAAAAGACCGTGGCCGCGATTCGTCAGGAAAGCCCGGACACGGTTGTCGTCGTCGGCGGCGCTCCGCTAACGTCGGAATTCGCGAAGAAGATCGGCGCCAACGCCTACTTCCCGGATCCGCAAGGTGCGCTCGATTATCTGACCAGTGCGGCGGCGTAACGCGCGCGGTAAATAGGCTTGGCCTGCCGCGCGTAGGGGATAGTCGTGTCTATGAAGAGCTTGCGGGAAGAGATCGCGTCCGGAAAGGTGCTCGTATCCGACGGCGGATGGGGGAGCTTTCTGGTGGCCGCCGGGTTGCAGCCCGGCGAGTGCCCTGAACTGTGGAACGTTAGCCATCCCGACGTGGTGAAGGATATTGCACGGCAATATGCCGATGCCGGCGCGGACATGGTCATGACGAACAGTTTCGGAGGCACGCGGGTCAAACTCGAAGCCTATGGACTTGCGGACCGCGTGGGCGAACTCAATGAGGCCGCCGCGCGGCTTTCGCGTGACGTTGTCGGAGAGACTCGCCATGTGTTGGCGTCGATTGGTCCCACCGGCAAGTTTCTGATGATGGGCGAAGTGACCGAAGACGAACTCTATGCGCAGTTCCGCGAACAGGCTATCGCGCTCGAACGCGGTGGCGCGGACGCATGCAGCATCGAGACCATGTCCGCGCTCGACGAGGCGGGGATTGCCGTTCGAGCCGTGCGCGAGAATACGAAGCTTGAGGTAGTCGCTTCGTTCACCTTCACGACACTTACCGATACGGGGTATCGGACCATGATGGGTGTAAGCGCATCGGATATGGCCGCGGCCATGCTCGATGCGGGCGCGCACATTCTCGGGATCAACTGCACATTGGGACCGCGCGAGATGGTAAGCGTGGCCCGCGAACTTCGCGCGGCCGCACCAAGCACGCCTATCCTTGTCCATCCCAATGCAGGCAGTCCCATACGCGGCGACGACGGCTCGGTGAGCTATCCCGAGACTCCCGAGTCTATGGCCGCGTGCGTACCAGACTTGATCAACGCTGGCGTCAACATCATAGGGGGGTGGTGCGGCACGGGGCCGGCTCACATACGCGCCATCGCGAAAGCGGTGGCCGCGGCGAAAGGCGCTTAGCTCGCCTGGAAGGCTCGTCATGCGTTCCTTTACTTCACTGGCAGTGCCGGGGGCACACGCCCTTGTATTCGGTGTTTGCCCACGTCCCGTTAAGGTCACTCCCTTCATCACCGTCGGTGGCGGGGAAACCATCCCCGAGATCAACTACATCCTTCCGCACGGAAGCGAAGTGAGCGCCGATAAGATCGGCGATGTTGTGGAGTTGTACGGTCGCATGGCGGAAGGCGTGCTTGCACGCGCTTATGACCTCGGAATCACCAAGCTCATCATCGAGATCGAACTCGTCTTTGAACTCACGCTCCAGCCAGAGTGGGGCGCGCGCGTCATTCGCATCACTCGAGAGGTTATGGACCGTTACGAGGCGAAGGGCGTCCATTCGGCGCTTCGCACCACCGTTGCCGACATTCGTGACCGCGTTCGGCCTCCGCGGCTACGCACGAGCGCCGAGACGAAGCTTGTCTTCGAATGCTTCGAAGCCTGCGCCGCCGACTCCGACATTCTCTCCATCGAATCGACGGGCGGCAAAGAAGTCTCCGACGATGCCCTGCTCAATTGCGATATCGGCGGGGTCCTGTTTGCGCTTGGTACGCTCGGGTCGAATGATATGGAGTTCATGTGGACCCGAATCTGTGAAATCGCCGCCAAGTACGGCAAG
>JBAZRU010000795.1:0-3230 GCA_041662805.1 Candidatus Hydrogenedentales bacterium
TTGGGCGTGCTCTTCGCAATCTGCTTGGCCCCGGGAATCCGAAAGGTGTCCTCATCTGCGCGGCACACTCCCCATCCGGGAGCGAACTGCATTGCCAAAGCCGCCACAAGGCAGGCAGTCAGTATGCGTGAAGAGAGTCTTTGGTATGACATGGCGAACCCCCCGATGAATACAGCGCCCGACACTAGCGCCCCCTAGCCGACTTCCGAAAACAGCAGCCCGGAAGTCGAAAACCAATATTATAGGATATTAGCGCAAAATGCAATAAGTGCAGCTTTCCATTTAATCGATTAAAACGATTTGCAGTATATCGCGCGCTCCTGTTTCGAGATGTCGAAGCAACACCTTCTTCATAAACGACTTACCGCCCGCTCACTCGACTCGAATTCTTGCCGGAAGCGAACCCAATGAGAGTTGCCTGGTCTGCCGTCACAAGCTAGAAGAGCCACCCACGACCAGATTGCTCTGGAAGAGGATGGCTCCCTACGACGCGGTCATTTACAAAACCTGCAGAGACCGGAGAATTCTACATGCCTGCGGAATCATCCGCCGTTGGTCCGTAAATTGACGGAACCGGAATGTCGTTCATGCGCAGATATACCTGCAATTGCGCGCGGTGGTGAATCGTGTGGTTCAACATGAACGTGCGAAGCACGTTGCCGCGCGGCATCGCAAACATGATGCTGCCGTCGGGGTTCTTCATCGACCACGTCACCGCGAGCTGCGCGTCTGTCACGCCCTTCAAGACCTTCTTCGCGTCGGCGACGTTCGTATCGAAGGACTTCAACAATTCGTCGCGATTGGCTGCCAGGAATGGCTTGTACGTCGCCATGTCCATCACCCATTCGTCCGCCTGTATCGTCCCCTCAATCCAACCCTGCGATTCCACGATGTGCGACGCGAGTGCCCCCAACGCCATCGACTTCGGGTGCGGCTTGTAGTCCCACAACGCGTCGGTTACGCGCTCTAAGGTCTTCCGTGTAATCGCCATCTCCTGCTCATATTCCGGCAACATGCTGTCGATAATCGCCATACCTGTGCTCCTTGCGTGTGTTGTTGAAGGCCTCTCGGGCACAACCGCGCAGCCCTCCCGAGGACTCTCACGAAACCAAGACCACCCGGCCGTGGGCCGGATATCCTTCACGAGATACTGAATATTTATTTAGCACATCTTCTCGTCTTCTGTCAAGTGCCTTGTGCCGCCGCATTGCCGCCTGGAAGGCGGCGTTTCAATTGCGGGCTAAACCGCTGGTATCCTGTCCGGCGTCTAACAGAGGGTCAGCAACCCTGTCGACGGTACAGGGATAGAGACATACAAGGGAGCCTCGCACGGGGCGGCTCGCAAACGAAGGAATCCCAATGGCTGAGGGACCTGAACTTACCCAGGGCAACACCGAGAACACGCTACCTGCGGTTACCGAAGCGGAGACGTGCGTCCAGGCCGAAGTGGTCGAGCCGGCACCGCGGGCTACGGAATCGAACAACGCCACGACGGTGGTTGTCGTCAAGCGGTCGTACGGGTCACTCTCGTGCGGCGCCGTGCTGATCGTCGCCATCGTAGCGGCCGCCATCCTCGCGTACGTCTTCTTCTATCGTGCGCCAAAGGAGCTTGCGACCGGCGCGAGAGACTTGGCCGCGGATGCGTTGACCGCCGCAGAGAACAGCGCGGGACGGCTCGCAGACGGCCTCCGGGGGGCCTTCAAAACGGAGGTAAACTACAGGACCACGTTCCTGGGGGCCATCGAGAGCGCGCGGGAATCGGGCAAGCTGGTTGTTTACACGCAGACGGTGACGGCGGTTGTCGCAAAGACGAGTGAGAAGACATACGCCATCAAATTCATCGGAGACATCAAAGTCGGCGACACCGTCACGTCGTTGCGCGCGCAGGGGAACAAGGTCCAGTACTTCATCCCCCTCGACGCAATCGACGAATCCGACTTCTCGTATGACCCCGAACAGAAATGCCTGACCGTATCGCTGCCTCGTCCCGTCCTCGACAAGGAAATGGTCGAGGTTCAGTCCAACCCCGATTTCATTGAAATCCAGACGAACGTCGGTTGGGGCAGGCTCGGCAGCTATTCCGGGGCGTTTCTCGAAGAACAAGCCAAAAGAGAACTGAGAGATGCCGTTATCAGCGAAGGCTCCAAACCCATGCTCCAGGAGAAAGCGGACGCGGAGGGGGAATCGCTCGTGCGGACCAAACTCCTCGCCCCGCTCGTCCAAGCTCTCGCGGACGGAGTCACGTTGAAGGTCGAATACAGGGAAGGCGCAACACCATGAGCAATGAACCGGGTAAGGTCATCGTAGTCGAGGAAGGTTCGGGATGCCTCGGGAAAGGTGCAGCCATCGGATGTGTCGCGCTATCGGTACTCTACCTGCTCAACTTCTCCATGGGTTTCTTGGAACTCCCCGATAACTTACCCTTCGTCGGCAACATCGACGAAGCCGTCGCAACCTCCGTTCTGATCGCCGCCCTGCGATATCTCGGGATTGATGTGCTGCCGTTCAAGCAGAAGCGGGTCGGGAAATAGAGTGGGGGAGAAGCAGGATCCGAAGGACCAAATCGACTCATAGCTTGGTGTCTTTGCCGACCTTGTTGTCCTTTGTATCCTTCAAACACACCCTTACAAAGAAACTCGGAGACCCGCCGCTGGGCGAGTCCCCGAGTCGTCTCTTGAGTTCTTAAAGGCCGCGTTGGGCTGGCTTAGTACATGTCGCCGCCCATACCGCCGCCGTGACCGCCGCCCGCAGGGGCTTTGTCTTCCGGCATGTCGGCAATGAGGACTTCGGTGGTCAGCAACAGGCCCGCGACGCTGGAAGCGTTCTGCAGGGCTGCGCGGGTCACTTTGGTCGGGTCGATGATACCGGCCTTGAGCAAGTCTTCGTAGTCGCCGGTTTCGGCATTGTAACCGCTGGAGCCCTTGAGGGTCTTCACCTTCTGGACAACGGTCGCGCCTTCGTCGCCGGCGTTGGACGCAAGCTGACGCAGGGGCTCTTCAACCGCGCGGTAGACAATGCGCGCGCCGATGGCTTCGTCGCCTTCGAGGGTCAGCTTGTCGATGGTGTCCTGGCAGCGCAGGAGGGCGGTGCCGCCACCGGGGACGATACCTTCTTCGACTGCGGCGCGCGTCGCATGAAGGGCGTCTTCGACGCGGGCTTTCTTCTCTTTCATTTCAATCTCGGTGGCCGCGCCGACGTTGATGACGGCTACGCCGCCCGCAAGTTTGGCC
>JBAZRU010000796.1:0-3225 GCA_041662805.1 Candidatus Hydrogenedentales bacterium
GATGGACGGAATTATCATCTTTCGGACCCCTCTCCTTCTTCCGGGGCAATCTTTCCGCCGAAGATAGGCGTTACGCCTTCTCAGCCCAAGGTTGCGGCGTGGAGTCGTCAAGACGACGCGCCGCAACCTTGGGTCACCGAACCCCTTCAATCGTCACCCCGGTACGGGTTGTGGCCTTGCAAAGAGTCTTGGGAAGCAAGGCCACAAGCCCTTCAGGCTTGCCCTTGTGGGTGGGCTTCAACCCTGGGTAGCCCGGCTTCGTCTGTCGACTCCGCCGGGCAACCCAGGCTGGAAGGCGGAACCTCTTCGAGGTATAAGACAATTGCCGTCCGGATATCCTCTTGCTCTTCTGACGCAAACGCCGGTCTGGGCTAGAAGGCGGAACCTCTTCGAGGTAGAGGGCAATACCGCGCGGATATCCACCTACCTTTCAGACGCTGACCCTGATCTTAAGAGGGGGTAGCCAAATCGGAGATCTTGTTGTATAGTGATGTCCACGCACTTAGCTGTACGTGCTGTCTGATGTCCTATGTGGCCGGATGTATTGGAGGCGTCACGCTTTATGAGCGCCCCCCTGCGCATTCCTATTGATTTGGAGTATGCCCATGTTTCGCACGGGCAAGTCTTCGTTATCCCCAACCGATGCAAAGGGTGCAAATTCTGCATTGAGTACTGTCCAAAGCAAGTGCTGGGCTATTCCGAGGACATCAATGAGAAAGGGTACCACTTCCCCGTAGTCGCCAAGGGGAAAGAATTGGAATGTATTCACTGCCGTTTCTGCGATTTGGTTTGCCCTGAGCTGGCTATCTTTACGCGCGAAGTCGAGAGCAGTGCCGCGAGCCTCGGAGATGAACGTGTCTAGCCCAAATTCCCCCACCCTTTTGAATGAACCGGAAGTTGAAAGCCGCAGGGTACTCACGGGCGAGCACTTCATGGTGGGCGATCACGCCTGCGCAGAGGGCGCCTTGGCCGCTGGGCTCGACTTCTATGCGGGGTATCCGATCACGCCGTCGACCGAAATCATGGAACATCTGGCGGACCGCTTGCCCAGGGTAGGGAGCAAGTTCGTCCAGATGGAGGACGAGATTGCGAGCATCGCCGCGATCATTGGCGCATCCGCGGCGGGCGCGCGTACCATGACGGCAACTTCCGGCCCTGGTTTCAGCTTGATGATGGAGAATATTGGGCTGGCGGCCATGATGGAAGTCCCTATCGTTATTGTAGATGTGATGCGCGCCTCTCCCTCGACGGGTCTGCCCACTTCTGTCGGCCAGGGAGACATCATGCAGGTCCGATGGGGTTCGCATGGCGACTACGGGATCGTGGCGTACACCCCTTGCTCACCACAGGAGTGTTTCGACCTGACCATTGCCGCCTTCAATACGGCGAACCGCTACCGCATCCCCACCTTTGTGATGATGGACGAGATAATCGGGCATATGACAGAGCGGGTGGTGATCCCGGAGGAGTCGATGATTCCGAGGATGGGTCGTCCCCGGCCCAGCACCGCGCCGGGTGAAGGGGTCTTTTATCCCTATGGCTTAGAGGACGGCCTTGTGCCCCCGCTGGCCCATGCAGGCGAAGGGTACAAGGTTCACATGACGGGGCTGACGCATGACGAGCGAGGCTACCCGCTGCTGAACGCCGCCGCCCACGAGAAGTTGGTGCGCCGTTTGGTAGACAAAGTGCGGCTGAATGCGGAGAAGATCCTGCAATTCGAGGAGATCATGGTCGACGACGCCGAGACGGTCGTGGTCGCGTTCGGGTGTACGGCGCGGTCGGCACGCCGTGCGATCACTCTGGCGCGGGCGGAGGGGGTGAAGGCGGGACTGTTGCGTCCCATCACCATCTGGCCCTTCCCCGAGACTCGAATCCGCAGGCTCCTGGAAATGGGGAACGTCAAGAAGTTCGTCGTGCCGGAAATCAACCTGGGGCAAATCTGCCGGGAAGTCGAGCGTCTGACGGCGCTACCCGTCTTGCGCATCAATCGCGCGGGCGGGGCCATGATCACCCCGGAAGCGATACTGGAGGAAATTCTAGGATGAGTGTCGCGGCGCCGCCTCGTGAGATTCACACCGATTCGCATCCCTCCGACCAGCTCATGCGGGCGGAACGCCTCCCCCACATTCTGTGCCCCGGCTGTGGAATCGGTTCCGTGATTCATTGTTACGTGGACGCAATCGCCGCGTCGGGAATTCCGGAGAACCGGCATGTCTGCGTTTCTGGAATCGGGTGTAGCGGACGTGCGGCCGGTTACGTCAACGTCGATTCGTATCATACGACGCACGGGCGCAGCATACCCTTTGCGCTGGGGATCTCGGTCTACAACCCTGAGTTGCACGTGACGGTGATCAGCGGGGACGGCGACCTGACTTCGATTGGTGGGAACCATTTTATACACGCGGCGCGGCGCAACGTGGCGCTGCTGGTCATCTGCATCAACAATTTCAACTACGGAATGACTGGAGGGCAGGCAGGGCCGACGACCCCCCTCAGCGCTATGTCGAGCACGACGCCTTTCGGCTGTTGGGAGCGCCCGTTCAATTTGCCTCACTTGGCGCACGCGGTGGGCGCGTCGTATGTGGCGCGATGGACGGTGCTGCACGTGCGGCAGCTACGCAACTCGATCCTTCGAGGAATGCAGAAGGAGGGCTTCCGGTTTATTGAAGTCCTGTCGCCGTGTCCGACGGGATTCGGCCGGCCAAACGATATTGGCGACGGTCTCATGGAGATGCAGAACTACATGCGGCGCTGTCAGGTGCGAAACGGTCCGGACCTTCACGACATCGACATCGACCTCACGCATCCCGACAGTCCGATCATTGTCGGTGACTTCGTCGACCTTGATCGACCCTCGTTCCGTCCGATTATCTCGGGGCCAGTTCCAAAGAGCCCTTCTCCCGAATCCTGGGCGATGGTAAAGCCGACCCAAATCAAAGAGGAGCCGAATGGGAAATAACGGCACGAGTGCGAACGGAATCACGGAGGTCCGCATCAGCGGTTACGGCGGGCAGGGCGTCGTGCTCGCGGGCATGCTCTTGGGAAAGGCCGCTTCTTTGCACGACGGGAAATGCGCGGTATTCACGCAGTCCTACGGGCCGGAAGCACGAGGCGGGGCATCGTGCGCGGACGTCGTGGTCTCCGACAATCCGATCGATTATCCGCTCGTATCGCGCGCGGACGTGCTGGTCGCCTTGTTTCAGGAGGCGTATGTGCGGTTGCGTC
>JBAZRU010000797.1:0-1261 GCA_041662805.1 Candidatus Hydrogenedentales bacterium
CGAGTGTACGGTTCTGTGTGAACTGCATTTGCGCAAATACACCCGGACGCCTGCCGCGGAGGGCAGGCGCTACAAATACAGGCGTACGTCTTCGCTACAACAAATTCGGAGTAACGCAATGCGACATCTTGTGCCCGCGTCCAAATCCCATCCGGCCCTGGCGATCATGGATCCTTGCCAAGACAAGGAAGGGATTCCCAACCTTTGGTGCGAATGGTGGGCATACAAAGGCGGGGTCGTTTACTGAGCCTGGGCATGCAGTGCGCAAGACGCACTCGCTTCGGGTTGTCAGTCTCTTCTACACCCGGTTTGCATGAGGCCGCCAGCGCCGCGTATCTTTCCTAAGAGTCTCTCAGTCGCATCTTCAGGAGGTGCCCGGCGGCCCATGCTCACGTACGTACTTCTAGCAGTCGGATTTGTTGTCCTCATAAAGGGCGCCGATTGGCTTGTCGATGGCGCGGCTACGCTTGCGCGCGTCATGGGGATTTCGGATCTCGTAATCGGGCTGACCATCGTTGCGTTCGGCACGTCATTGCCGGAGCTTATCGTGAGCGTTCTCGCCGCTTCGCGGGGAAACACCGGGATCGCCATCGGCAACGTCGTAGGCAGCAACATTGCCAATATCCTCCTTATTGTCGGGATTGCGGCGATCATCAATCCCGTGCGGGCCGGACAAGGCACGGCGCGCAAGGAGATCCCGTTCTGCCTCTTGGCCGCGGTCCTCGTAGGAATTCTGCCGAACGACACCTTCTTCGATCACGGCGCCGTCAACTACATTGGCCGAATCGACGGACTTGTACTGATGTGCTTCTTTTTGGTCTTCCTCTACTACGTGTTCGAGATTATCCGCTCGGATTCGAGTCAACGGGTCGAGAGCGACGCCAAGCGCGAGAGCATTGTGCGGCCGATCCTAAAAGTCGTTGCGGGCCTTGTGGGACTTATCCTCGGTGGGCGCTGGGTCGTAAACGGGGCCGTGGCGGTGGCGCAGATGCTTCATGTCGGCGAGGATGTGATTGGGCTGACCGTGGTGGCTGTGGGGACGTCGTTACCGGAACTCGCGACATCCGCCGTGGCCGCTTACCGCAAGAATTCCGATATCGCCATCGGCAATATTGTCGGATCGAACATATTCAATGTCTTCTTCGTATTGAGCGTGACGGGGATTCTGCACCCAATTCCCATGGAAATGCGCAACAACATCGACATCGTGTGCATGATTTCGGTAACGCTGTTGTTGTTCTTCACCATGTTTCGGGGAAAG
>JBAZRU010000797.1:1303-3221 GCA_041662805.1 Candidatus Hydrogenedentales bacterium
CTACACCGTCCAACGCGCCGAGGGCGTTTTCTTTCTCATGCTGTACGCCTGCTACTTGGGATATCAGGCCCTACGCGGGTAAGGGAGTTCGTCAGCGCGGCGGCGAAAGCGGACGATACAACCGTTCGCGGAAGGGCGCCTCGCGTAACAGTACCGCTTGCAGGAAGCGAAACGAATCGGCGAGATATCCTTCGTAGCCCGCTGGCTTTCCGTCCCACGTCGTCCAGTCGATGCCTTTCGGATATTCGTTGACGGCCCCATTCTGAAACAGCCCCTGCGCTTGCCGTGTCAACATCGCGCGCAGGATTTCGTCGGCCGGCTCCGGATCGCCGACGACATAGTGCGCCGCGAGGAAATGCAACACTTGTCCCGCTGTGATTCCGCCGTTCATGTAATAGCCGAAGGTGTCCGTGCCGTCTTCGCGTTCGGGGCAACCACACGCGGGTTGCAGATAATCGGCGCGCAGCACGGGGATGAGTTGCGGCGGCACGCCGAGATCGAAGCGCGTGAACCCAACTTCCTTAATCTTCGCGCGCAGTTTCGCGAGAATTTCGCGGCCCTTTTCCGGCTCGACGAGCCCATACTCGATTGCGATGCCGTTGGTCGTGGGCGAGGCATAGTCGTGCTTCGCGCCGTCGGCGCTGATCCACCACACGAGCCAGCCCGTTTCGGGGTAGAACGTGGGGAAGTAGGCGGCCTTGAGCCTGTTGGCCCGGTCCGTGAATCGCGCCGCCTGTTCGGTGCGGCCCGCGCGCTTCTCCAAATCCGCGAGACACCGGAATCCGCGATAGATAATCGCGTTCGTATATGCGTCCTTGTGGCCGCAATTCAGCGCGTCCCACCATGCGCACGAACGTTGCTCGTCTTTTAGTGTGTTCGCGTTGCCCGACTGTTCCGCCTCAATGAGTCCGTCGTTGTCGATGTCGCGTTGTTCGAGATACGACGCGACAAACTCGAGGCGCTCAATGCGCTTCGTTAGCCATGCCGTGTCGCCCGTCCCTTCGACGTAGTCCCACGCCGCGATGAGGGGCCCCGCGTTGCCGTCGAGAAAGTCCGTCTTGTCCCAATAGCCAATCAGCTTGCCGTTGGGCAACACCTTTGTGTCGAGCCACCAATCCAGCGTGCGCCGCACGTGGTCCATCACGTTCACGCCTTCCGCCAACTGGGGAATCCAAAACGATTGGTCCGCGTAGAACCAGATGGACGGGCTCGCGGGATCGCTGATCACGTTGTTGCCGAGCAACCCCGCGGGCGAACTGTAGGGCCGGTTCGGATCGCCCCATTTCGCCGAGCATTGCAGCGCGTTGAGCCACCCGCGTCGCGCATCGCGCCACATGGAGGCGTCTTTGAGAAGACCCGGGGTTGGCAAATCGAGCGCTCTGAAAATGACCCCGCCCGTCGGTTCAAGTTCCACGACCAGGTCGACGGCGTGTTGTTCACGGCTTCCCTCAAGTCTCGCATGAATGGGTTTACCTCCCATGTTTGTGAGTAGGACCGGTCCGAAGTCGGGCGCATTAATAACCGCAGGCAACGTCATCGTGCCGTCTTCGTTCCATGCATGCGGCAAAGCCGTTGTCGGAGTTACCGTTGCATCGAAGGGAAAAAGGACTTCCGCAGCCTGAATTTTCGAATCCTTGCCGGACCCGAAAGTAAAGGACGGCCCTTCTCCTCCGCCATCGCCACAGCCAACCGTCCAATACGCCTGTACGCCTGGCGCGATTTGCAGGCCGTATTCCAAGTGCAAAACGGTGTGGAAGAGCGCGTGATCTGGTCCCGTTACAGGAAGTGATGTCGCGTCTATCCAGGCATCGTTTACGCGAACACGCAGTGCTATCCGCGCATCCTTGCGAAGCAGATTCTGTTCGATTCGCTTTCCCCCCTCGGTGTCCCAACTCAGAAAGGAGGGCCAAGGGCTCTT
>JBAZRU010000798.1:0-3219 GCA_041662805.1 Candidatus Hydrogenedentales bacterium
TCTCGGCGCCCCCCTGTCGCGCCAGGAGCGGACCGGAGCGGCCATGGTCGCGGATAGTCCGGATGAAGTCCGCGTGCGCGTACGTGAGCAGCTTCTGCAAGGCGCGTCGCAAATCAAGCTCACGGCGGGCGGTGGTGTTGCGTCGCCCAACAGTCCCCTCGATGCCTCCACCTTCACGGAGGCCGAGCTGCGCGCCGCCGTGGAAGCGGCCGAGAACTGGGGCACCTACGTCACCGTGCACGCCTACACGCCGGTCTCGATCCAGCGCGCCATTGCCGCCGGCGTAAAGTGCATCGAGCACGGGCACCTCATGGACGAGGCGACGGCGAAGCTGATCGGTGAGCGAGGCATCTGGCTCAGCACTCAGGCGTTTCCTGACGAGATGGCCGACGCGTTTCCGCCGGGATCGCAAGAGCGCGCCAAGGCGTTCACGGTGTTCGCAGGCACGGACAAGACCATCGCGCTGGCGAAGAAGTACAAGCTCAAGACGGCCTGGGGCACGGACGTCCTATTTTCGCAAAGGCTCGCGCAGCGTCAGGGCGAACTGCTCGTCAAGTTCACACGCTGGTATACGCCTGCCGAAACGCTCGCCATGGCGACGGGAGCCAACGGCGAATTGCTGGCCATGTCGGGGAAGCGCAATCCCTATCCGGGCAGGCTTGGCGTCGTGGAGGAGGGCGCGCTTGCCGATCTGCTCCTGGTCGACGGCGATCCTATCGCCGACATCAAGCTGCTCGAGGACCCGGCGAAGAGCCTCGTTGTGATCATGAAGGACGGGAGGATCTACAAGAGCAGGCTCATCCAATGATCGGACGTCACGTCCGTTCTTGGTCCATCCCTTTTGTCAGGGTGCGTAGCACGGCTGCTCCGTCTCGCCGCAACGCTGAGCCCGAAGCCGAAAGCGTGCTGGCGGTAGCTCTCAGGCGAGCGCGGGAGGGGAAGTAGGGCTCTTTTGCCTCTGCCCATAGGAGGGGTGCCAGGTCCGCTGTTGTGGGCACTACGGATATTGGTGCGTCCGTTGAGATCTGTCGTTTTGACCTGAGCGGACGTTCATCATGCCCAAACGCACTTAGCCAGCGTCGTTTGCTCCGATAGAATTCAACCTCGTCACCACCTCATCTGGAAGCCTCAGTTCTGCCGCTGCCAAGTTCTCTCGCAGATGCGCAACAGAGGAGGTTCCCGGTATAAGCAATATGTTTGGTGCACGCGCCAGCAGCCAGGCGAGTCCAACTTGGCGCGGTGTAGCCCTAAGGTCGTCTGCGATGACAGAGAGAGCCTGGGACTCCAGTGGAGTGAAGCCTCCCGCAGGAAAGTAGGGAACGTACGCGATGCCACCGCGACCCAATTCATCGATGAGTGCATCATCGTGGCGACGTGCCAAATTGTAATGGTTCTGCACGCAAGCGACATCGCATATCTTGCGCGCGTCTGAGATTTGCTTCGGCGTCACATTGCTGAGCCCAATGTGCCGGATTAGACCTTGCCGTCGCAGATCGGCAAGGACTTCGAGAGGCGCATCAAGAGAGCCTTCAGCGGGGTGGTGCGGATGGAACATGGCGCGGAGGTTCACGACCTCGATCGTGTCGATGCGCAGGTTGCGCAGGTTGTCATGCACCGCCTGTATTAAACACTCTCGTGAGAATGCTGGCTCCCACGATCCATTTGGGCCGCGCTTTACGCCGATTTTCGTTACGATCGTGAGGTCGTCGGGATATGGGCGCAGCGCTTCTCGAATAATGGTGTTGGTGATGTGAGGTCCGTAAAAGTCGCTGGTATCAATGTGATTGACGCCGTTTGCGACAGCGTCTCGTAGCACGGCAAGCGCCTCTGCGTGATCTCGTGGCGGACCGAAGGCGCCGCGACCGGCCAGTTGCATCGTGCCGTAGCCGACGCGGTTCACGTTGCGAGTGCCGAGTTTAAAGGTAGAGCTTGCAGGATCGGACATGAGGGCAGTCTCCCAAGGGTTGGGCGAGCACTGCCGTTGTTGTCCGGCTTTGACTTCGCTAAAGTCATTATCTGAAGAATCATTCAGATATGGAATTCGCATTTGCTTCGGACTACTTCCTCGCCGCTCCGGCCAAGAAAGGCGCCCTCTCAGGCGAGATCGGTGGCGACCGTGGAAGCCGTTCATGAAGCGACGATTCAGGTTTTGCTCCGCGAAGGAGCCGAACGCCTGACGACGACGCGCGTCGCTGAGCGGGCGGGCGTGTCGGTCGGCACGCTGTATCAATATTATCCGAACAAGCAGGCATTGCTTTGTGCCGTCCTAGAAAGTCACCTGAGAAGGGTAGCGGAGGCAGTGGAGGCCGCATGCGAGCGCGTCCGCGGCAAAGGGATGAGCGACGTGGTGCAACATGCCGTCCAAGCCTACCTGGATGCGAAGATGTCGCGTCGCGATGTCTCTATGGCACTTTATCGGATTGCTGCTGAGATCGATGGGCCCGCCGTGGCGCGGCGAAGCCTTCAGAAATCCGTCAAGGCAGTTGAGCGAACCCTGCATGCGGCACCAGACTTCGCGTTGCATTCGGAGAAATTCGCAGTTCAGATGTTGTTTGGCGCGATAGCTGGAACCACCAAGGCGGTGTTGGAAGCAGGAGCTTCACCCGCAATGGTCAAGAGTCTCCGCCATCATCTCGTCCTCATGTGCCAGTCTTACCTTGCGGCCGTAGGCTCTTGCAGTGGCGCGCGGCGTTGATGGCTGCTCATGGCCCATCCCTTCCGTCAGGGCGCGTTGCTTGGATGTCCGCTCTCGGGGGCAACGGAGCGGCCGGGGGGCAACCGGTGATCGACTTTTATGTGTACACGGACTTGGCCCGGACTTATGCCCGCCCTCCGCGCTAAAGTCGCTCCGTCCCGCCCGCGGGGGAGGTGGCTCGAGACCGCCTCGAGTTGCTGGGAGCGAGCCACAAACGGCGTACACCGCGCCTGGCTTCACGGAACCGTCACGTTGCTTAAGCGTCGTTTTTGTCCGATCCCTTTGTTGGTAAAGGGTCTTTACATGGGGGGCTATTGGCCCTAAATGCCCCTCACGCACGGCGGCTCACTGGTTCCGCACGGCGCTTCTGGTCCAACCCTGTTGGTGGAGGTCCCGTCGCCCATGGAGCGATTTGATTCCGCGGCCGATCTCGTTCTCGCCCGCAAGCCCGAGCGGCCCGTACTGTGCGCCCGTCCCCATGCCGCTGCGCGCTCGGCGCGCTGGTTCCTGGATAATTTCCCGGG
>JBAZRU010000799.1:0-3198 GCA_041662805.1 Candidatus Hydrogenedentales bacterium
CCGGCGGGGCGGGGAGGCGAAGCCCCTGTTCGCTACCCGGCGACCACGCTGCAAGCGGCGCGGCCCAGGCACTCCCCGCGACCGTCGCCATCATCAGCAACCATGCCAACCTTCTCATTGCGCGGTACCCCTTCGTGTATACATGGCGCCCCTCTGCCTCGTGTGCATAGGCCCCGGTCCAAGTGAGCGCAAGCCCTTCGCCCTATGCTACACTGAACCGGCCCGCACTGTCGCGGGAACATTCCCATGCCATGCACGGTTATGTCAAAGCTAACAATAGTGTTCACCCGAGTTTAGAAGCGATCACATGGACTTTATTAAGACTCTTCGCGAACAGGTTATCGTTATCGACGGGGCCATGGGCACCCAAGTGCAGAATCTGGCCCTGACCGACGAAGACTATGGCGGCGCCGAGTTCCGCATGCTGCCCGACATCCTCGTCTTTTCGCATCCCGAGGCCATCCGCGACATCCACCTCAGCTATTTCCGGGCGGGGGCGAATGCCGTTGAAACGAACACGTTCGGCGCGTCCCCCTACCGCTTGTGCGAATACGACTTCAGCCGCCTGGACTTGGGCCGCTTCCCGAAGAACGCCTTTGGCGCGGACCTCCGCCAGCTTTCCTACGAGGAGTTTGCCTACTATACCAGCCGCCGGGCGGCGGAAGTCGCCTGCGAGGCGCGCGACATTCACCGGCGCGAAAAGGACTACGACAACCGTCCGCTGTTTGTCCTCGGCTCAATCGGTCCCTCTAACCGCGTGCTTTCGAGCACGGACGCCAATCTCAAGTTGTCAACGTTTGACGACATTGCCGACAACTTCTACCACCAGGTGAGAGGGCTTGTCGACGGCGGGGTCGACGTTCTGCTCTACGAGACACAGCAGGACATCCTTGAGTTGAAGGCAGCGGTGTTCGGCGGTTTGAAGGCGATGGCCGAGTTGGGCAAACGGTTGCCCATCATGGCCCAGGTGACCGTAGACCAATTCTCGAAGATGCAGATATTCAACACCGACATCCATGCCGCGCTAGTCACGCTCCAGGGAATCGGAATCGATACCTTTGGTATCAATTGCAGCATCGGCCCCGACCTCATGGCGAAAACGGTCGAGAAGCTGGCGCGGTATTCGCACCTGCCAATTTCCATTATCCCCAACGCGGGCCTACCCGTCTCGGAAGACGGGCGCACCGTCTTCAAGTTCAAGCCCGACAAGATGGCGGAGTACCTCGACACCTTCGTCCGCGAATACGGCGTCAACATCGTGGGCGGGTGTTGCGGCACGACTCCCGAGCATATTCGCGCCATCGCCGAGTCGATGCGCGGACGCAAGCCCGTTCCGCGCAAGCCGGAGAACGGACTCTACCTGTCGGGACCGCAAGAGGCCGTGCTGCTGGACAGCAGCAAGACCCTGATCATGATCGGCGAGCGCCTGAACGTGCGCGGCTCGATCAAGGTGCGGCAAGCCGTCGAGCACGGCGGACCCATCGACCACGCGTCGCTCGAAGAGGTTGTGGACGAGCAGGTGCGCGGGCTTGGCGTCAAAGTAATCGACGTGTGCATGGACTCGAACGTCGTCGACACGACCGCCGCCCTCAAGGAAGTCGTCCACAAGCAGACCACGGACTTCTCCGGAGCGATGTGCCTCGACTCGTTTGCCGTGGATGCCTTGGAAGAAGCCATCAAGGTGTATCCGGGCCGGCCCATCATCAACTCCATGTCCATGGAAGAAGTGGCCGACGGCGTAACCAAAGTCGATGCGGTCATTGAAGCGACCAAGGGCCATTGGCCCATGTACGTTGGCCTCGCGGCAGGGCCGAAAGGGCCCGGGGCGACCGCCGAAGAGAAGACCGATCTCGCGCGCCAAATCGTGGAGCGCGCGGCCACGCATGGTGTCACGCCCGGTCAAATCCTCATCGATATGAACGTGTTTCCCCTTGGTTCGGAATCCGAGGAGGGAATGAACTTCGCCGTGGAGTCGCTGGACGCGATCCCGTTAATCAAGGCGATTCATCCCGATCTGCGAACCGTCTGCGGCGTGGGCAACCTCACCAATGGCCTTGCCAAGAAACCGTACATGCGCAAAGTCCTCACATCGGTATGGCTCGACGAAGCGCGCAAACGCGGACTCGACGCGGCCATCATCAATCCGAATCACTACGTCTTCGTCAAAGACCTCGACCCCCACGACTACGAGCTGGCGCTGAAGGTCATCCTCGAGCACGACATGGGCGCCTTCGAGCAATTGGAGGATATCGCCGAGCAGAAGAAAGGCATGGAAGTCGTCCGGCGCACAAGCTACGCGGACCTCGACGCGGAGACGGCAATCTGCGAGAAGATCAAAGACGGGCATAAGGAACGCGAACACGGCGGCATCGAAGTAGGCGGGCGCCACTACAAATACGCCGACCGGATCGTGCTGCAGGTGGCGGAGGTCGTGAAGACGCGCGAACCGCTCGAGTTCGTCAACACACACCTCATGCGGGCGATGAACGAGTTGGGCGATGGCTTCGCGCGCGGCGAAGTGTCGTTGCCCCACTTGCTGAAATCCGCGGACGTAATGAAGCAGGTCATGGGCTTCCTCGAAGAATACATGCGCGTTTCCGCGGGAATCGACGTCCACGACAAGATCGAATACAAAGGGATCATCGTATTAGGCACCGTCTATCAGGACGTGCACTCAATCGGCAAAGACCTCGCGAAGACCCTTTTCGAGAACTATGGCTACCGCGTGATTGACCTCGGGGTGATGACGCCGCTGCAAGGGTATATCGACGCGGCGAAAGAGAATAACGCGGACGCCATCGGCATGTCCGCGCTGTTGGTCCAAACGTCCAATCACATGATCACTGTCTCGAAAATGATGGCCGAACAAGGACTGGCGCATCTGCCCGTGCTCATCGGCGGAGCACCGGTGAACGACCGTCACGCGGCGTACGTGGCCATGGCCGGCGGCTCGGAGACGAGCGCCATGCGGCCCAATGTCTTCTATTGCCCGACGGCGATGGACGGCGTCAACGTGATGAATGCGCTCCGCTCGCAAACCGACCCCTCGGCCTACCTCGCGCAGAATCTGCAGAAGCTTAAACGCAACTTCGAGCGTGCGGAGAAGAAGGCCCTGGAAGATGGCGAGTTGCTGAGGACGCTGCCGCGACGCTCGGTTTCATTTGCGGCCCATCGCATTCCCGAGCGGCCCTACTTCTC
>JBAZRU010000800.1:0-3186 GCA_041662805.1 Candidatus Hydrogenedentales bacterium
AATCAGGGCGTGCATCAAATGGACATCGCGGTGTGGGGTCTCAACAAAGGCCTGCCCGTGAAGGTGTACACGTCCGGGGGCCGATACACCTACAAGGACCAAGGGGAAACCCCGAATACCAGCGCGACGGTATTTACCTACGCCGACGGTTCGATGATGACTTTCGAGGTGCGCAATCGCTTCACCAACGACGAGTCCGGCGTCCGCGTCGGTAATATCTTCTACGGCTCCGAGGGATACTACGTCCAGAACAAAGGGTTCTTCGATAAAAGCGATAAGCTGGTAAAACCCGAAGAAGAGACGCCGAAGGGCGAGCGAGCCTTCGAGAATTTCATAGGCGTCGTGCTCAGCCGAAAGATCGAAGATATTCACGGCTCGGTAGAACAAGGACACCTGTCGGCCGCCCACTGCCACTTAGCCAATATATCGTATCGCTTGGGCCGTTCCTTGAACTTCGACCCCGCAACGGAAAAGTTCGTCAACGACGACGAGGCCAACTCCATGCTGCGTGCGGTCAACCGTCCCGGATTCGAAGTCCCCGAATTGGCCTAAGTCAAAGTTGCTCTGACGCGCCTGCCCTTGCGGCAGGCGCTCTTTTTCTATTCGCCTGCTCGTTTCCGCCTTCTCCGATCCTTCTGCTTTCGGATGCGGGCGGCCTCGCGCGCCTGGGGACTCTCCGCTCCCAGGGTCTTCGCCTCCATCAATTCGCACAACCGGCGGCGCGCATAAAACCGGTTCAACGACTGTGACCGGGCTTTCTGCATTTTCACTTCAAGCCCCGTCGCACGGTGTCGCAACACCACACACGTCGCAGTCTTGTTCACGTGCTGACCGCCTGCTCCGCCCGACCTAACGAAGGATTCCTCCAACTCCGCCTCGCGAATACCGCAGGCCTCCATCCTTCGCTCCAACTCGGCTTCTTTCTGTGCGGTGACTCCAAAACGCGGCATGGTTACGCCTGACCCCGCACGGTCCACGTGCGCGGATGCTCGGCGAAGTATCGAAATCCAATGTGCGGGAACACCTCTGCGAGGTGACTCGTCAGTTTCTCCATTCCCCACATTTCGCTTGTCCCGTGTTCGACGGTGATAACCGCGACCCCCATTTCCGCGAGACGTTCGCGCACGGCCCAATACGGCGCGCCATCGTAGCAGACAATCAAAACATCCGACCCGAACTCCGCCATTTCCTTATCCGGTCCGATGCACCCGACGCCCAGCGACGGCCTGCTTACAAGCCGCTTAGGATCGCCAATGACTTGGACACTGTCTTCGCCCAACGGCCTGATGCGCTCCGCAATATAGCGAGCAAACTCGCGCAAGGGTTGTTCCGCGACTTCATACATTGCATGCCACCGCAGCGAAGTACCCTCGCGAATTCGCTTGGTCAATCCCAGTCCAGCCGCCCACGAATCGCGGATGCCTATCTCGGGCCAGTTGTCCCACGAATCGTGGGCGCGAAGGATAACCATGCCGGTCGTCTCGAGAAACAACCGCTTTGCGATGCCCGGTTCGCGTGTCCGCCAATGCGGCTCGTCGGCCCGATGTTCCCAGAAGGTAGGTTCGTGAACCACCAACGCATCGCATCCTGCCGCTTGCGCCGCGCGGATGTTCTCGATGGATGGCATCCAGCAGACCCCCGCCCTGCGTATCTCGCGGTGCGGGTCGCCAATCTTCACAGTGTCTACCGTGTTGTCGCGGTCAACCCACGGACTATTCGAAAGCAAATACTCGAGTATATCCATCGCGGACGACATGGCCAGCACTCCCCTTGGTATTCAAGGCGACAGCGTGACCGAAACACGCGGCAGGAGTCAATCGAACGAATCCAATGGCATAGTGGTTGTCCGGACTCTACTTTCTGTTCCGCCAAGTGGTCGGGGACCGCCTGGCGTGAAAAACGGCCAACACTAGAATTTCGCGTTCTTCGACACGGAAAAAGAGCGAATAAGGAAAGCGTCGCACGCGAACACAACGAATGTCTCGGTGCATGACTGGGAATTGCAGTGGAGCTTTGGTGACCGCTTCGACTGCGCGATCAACTTCATGCACGAATTCAATGCCAAGGCCCACTCGCCGCTCTTCGTACCACAGCGCAGCTTCATCGAATTCGTGTCTCGCCTCGTTCCTAAAGACTGTGTGCAGCATTATTCCTTAAGGCGTTGACTGATGGCCGATTTGACTTCTTGCCAAGAAACCACATCATCCGGGGTTGCCTCGTGGTCCGAGAGTCGTCTCTCCAATTCAATGCGCTGAGCATCGGTTAACGGTAATGCTGAGCTATCGGCGGCAATACTGTCCCAAAGCTCTTCAACCAATGCCAATCGTTCTTCAACCCCGAGATGGTCGATACCCAACGACTTCAGCGAAATTGCCACGGTCTCTTCCTCCAGATCCGGCTGCGTTTACGTTTATATCGGAATTATAGCATTCCATCTGGAGGGGAGTTGAAAAGAAGTCTGTGCTGAACTGAAGGGAAAGACACAGGGATCGCGGCCCCCGGATTTCGAGGGTCGCGATCTGCTAGGCAAACACGTCGAGGTTCTGCCCGACTGCGGGGTCGGTCGTGATAGCGGCCTGAATCAGCTTGATGGCGGCGGCACCCAACGTCGTCTGCACGTCCTTCTGCAGGGAGAGAACACGTGCCGAATATTCAGCTTGAAATTGCGCTGAACTGACGCCGCTGGAAGTGGCCCCAACAGAAGCTACAGCTGCCATTATGAACCTCCTTTCCAGCGCCTACTTGCCTCGGCGCTCCGTTGACCTACTTTGATTATCGGCAGAATTGCGCACAAACTTTAGGCAACCTAAGTCGAACACCCAGCCTTCCAAGCACTATTTGTACTTACTATTTTGTAAATTTATTACTTTTCCAATTTCGCGGGCGCTGGCAGTGATTCCACAAACTTGAGCGATTCCGACACCAGAATCTCACCGGTCTTCTCTCCAAGGCTGGTCCGCGAGACGTATTCGTACCGCTTGAAGCTGAGGAAGTCTTCCTTGGTTAGGATGTAGCCAAAGGCATCATTGGTCAGGCCAAAGAGCAAGTTGTTCTCGCCTTTCATCTTACGCTTCAGGTAGAAGCCAATATTAGGCAAGGCCTCCCCGGGGATGGTTAGTATCTGTGAATTGCCAAGATTGACGACGTTCACTTGGGTGGAGACGCTCTTGTCGTCGTTCATGGGGT
>JBAZRU010000801.1:0-3176 GCA_041662805.1 Candidatus Hydrogenedentales bacterium
AGTTATTGTGTCCTCGACTTGAGTGCCCCGTACAGCAGAAGAATCAGAAGGAATCGAGTGAGAACGAACTTGTTCCCTTGGTGACCCCATCATCTGAGAATTCGTCGTGGAAGAAATCCAAAGGCGTGAGATACGGTGGGGTACTCCCTCATGGCGGCGCTTTCGGTGTCAAAGATGATAGTCCAAGGAACACACGCTTGGCACACAAAGAACACCAGGTTGAGTAAACCTCCAAGCTCCGGCGCGTGAGGAAACATCGATTACCCCTGAGAGATGTCTATCATTGCCCTTCAACCTCAACTTTGGGTACAAGCGGGTCAATGCTATCTGCATATGAAATCGCCCACGCGAGCCACTCGCCATGCTTAGACCCCTCTTCGAAGCCTCCATAAGCCACGTTTGCTTCATTGACGGCATCCAGGAACTCTCGAATCTCTTTTGCCTTTCTCCAATTCGCTATGTATGAATCGAGCTCACGGACCTTGACAGCTAACGCTTCCTGTTCTCTTCGAATCTGTGCTTGCCGCAGGCGTTCCTTTTCTGCTTCAACGAGTCTTCGCTCTTCTGCTTCACGCCAAGCTTTCAGACGGTCAGCCTCTCGATACACCTCTACCACAAATTCATTCAGGCGCTCTTCAACCAACTTCTTCGTCTTGTCGCGAAGCTGGCGCGCCATTCCACGTCTATTATGGTTCACTTCGAGAACCAGGCGACCGGAAGGGACCATGCCTTCTTTCATTTTCCCTGACCAACGTTCTTTTCGCAGTCCCTTCATTGGAGACTCAAATACGCGAAAATACACTTTCTCTCCTTGCACGATAGCCACTGTACTTGAAATTCGGTAAGGTTCCTCCGAGATTTCCACATTGATGCCACGCGCTATTAATGCCTTCACGATTGCGTCCATGATTCGAAGAGCGCGGTCCAGGCACCCCTGACTCACTTGAATGTCCAGACACGGCTTTTCATTCGGAATCATCCAACCGTATTTGTCGTCCGTTCTGGCCCCACGAAACGCCCCCTTCGAGTGCTTAGTGAGCACGTGGGGATTCACGAGCTGCTCAGTCACGGTTATGCGGTTTTCCGGATCGCACTCAAAGAGTTCGTACGCGGGTACCTGTGGAGGCGACGTCTCGGATTGCTCCTCACCCGGCGCGAGACGTGTGACCCAGAACGTTGAATCCCACTTTCGTTCCGGGTCGGGGAGCCTTTGCTGCATCACTTCCTTGCCTGTTTCTATTCTTCTCCAGTAACCGCGACCCGGCAGTGGGATTTCTTGCTTCCGACACAGCCTTGCCAAAACGACATCTGACAAAGTGAGTTCGGGGGCCAGCATTCGCATCGGTTTGGACCAGACCAGCAGGTAGAGCTCTTGCCGTGACAAAACGATTTTCTCCTTCGTGGACATTTCTCAATTAGACTCCCCCGGTTGATGTCGAGACGGAATGTGGTCACTCAGAGTGTACGGTGCTGTGCACTCACTGTTTACCAACCTGTCGAATAGTCCGTTGAAACACCAGGAACTAACTCACCCCTTCTCACCTAAATTCATCTCAGGTCGCCTCAGGACGTCTGCGCCAATAGATACATACATACTATAGTATGTAGCGGCAGCGTTAGACTTCAAATTCGCATTCCGCCATCCCCGTTGACTTCAAAGTCGGAGTAGAGAAATCAAGGATTTATCGAATCGCAGGGTGTTCGAAAAAAGTACCCTTAATATCAGGAGTGCATGTGGTATAAGTACAGACTTTGATATCAACAATGCCCTATGTGATATGTGTAATCAAGCACCAGAAGGAGGGCGAATTTGACACTTGAAGTCCCTATGCAGCAGCCGCCGTGCGAAGGAGTTATTGCTTACTCACACGGAGCGTCAAGACGGAGTATGTGCGGTCACATCGTCTCCGAATGTAAACCTCGATGGAAACTTTGAAAGGGATGTATAAATGAGCAACAGAGCAATCCAAGCGCCCGAAGACGTCGACCGATTGACCACGTTCGTGTGGGACAACATGATCAATCGAACTGACGTCTACGGTCAGTATAACCTGAAGGGCAAGTCCTTCGCAGAACATAACCCCCTGACCCGCGAGTTCCTTCGCCGCCATATCAAGCGCGAGACGGTCATCGGACTGTATACGACCAGCCCGAAGAGCACGTCGAAGTGGTGTTGCTGGGACTTCGACCAGCACGACGAGAGCGGCAGCGCTGTCCTCACCGCCGAGAAGAACCTGCAAGCGGCGCTCCACCTCGCGGCGTTCCTTAGCGAGGCCGCTGCGGTGCCCCTGGTAGAAGACTCGAACGGCAACGGCGGTTACCATGTGTGGGTGCGGTTCAACGAACCTGCGCCCACGCACCGCGTTCGCGCCTGGGCGAAGTGGTTCAATACGGACGCGCCTGCGGAGTTGTATCCGAAGCAGGACCGCGTGTCTGCGGAGCCGGGGCCAGGGCATTACGGCAACTTCGTACGGTTGTTCGGCAAGCACCACAAACGCGACCACGTCTCGAAGTTCTGGTGCAACGGCTGGCTCGAAGGCGACGAGGCCACTGAGTACCTGCTCACCGAGTGGGATGCCACGCCCGTGGACCTCTTGCCCCCAGATGACGACCCCTTCCTGAACGTACCCAAGGCTGCGCCTGCTGCCCCGTACGACGCGAAGCCGGTCGGGTTAGAGTCAATGGCCACTGTCGTGGCAGAGGACGCCCTGAAGGCCACGGAGGCGCTCCGGCGCATCCCCGTGGAGAAGGCCGAGAACTACGACGACTGGGTGAAGGTGGGAATGATACTTCACCACATCGAGCCGAGCGGTCTGATGCTCGCGGCATGGGACTCGTGGTCCCGGAAAAGCGCGAAGTATGAGCCGGGTGCCTGTGAGGCCAAGTGGAAGACCTTCCAGCCAAACGGGCACGACCGAACCGTGTCCCTCGGCACGCTGCTCATGTGGGCCAGGGGCGCGGCGCTCGGTCAACCGCCTGCGGCTCCCCCTGACGCTTTGAAACGCCTCAACAAGATTCTGAGCGAGCACAACAGGCCCATCGAAATCGCCAGGGTGTTCCGCATGGGCGTCTCGGGTTCCACCTTCGAGGTCGAATTCGCGGACGGCAAGCGCGTGTCCCTCGGGGACGCGGCGGCGCTCGCGTCGTTCACCAAGGTCCGTGCTGCCATCATGGAC
>JBAZRU010000802.1:0-3172 GCA_041662805.1 Candidatus Hydrogenedentales bacterium
ACGACTTCGCCGGGCTTGCCGAAGACTTCCTCGAAGAGCCCGCGCTTGCGGTTTGCGCCCCATAGGTCCGTTTCGTTCGCGGAGCATTGCGTAACTTCGACGCGGTACGCGGTGGGCGTCTGTTCGAAACGAAGGCTGCGTGCCGACGAAGTGTGCGACCGATCCAATCCGTCGGCGATGCGGAGCACCGCGGCCAGACGGCGGACGATTTCCTTGTCGGATTCGTCGAGGTCGACATAGACTTTGTGGTCCGGTTTGGGGTGGGCCTTTCGGTGATACCGCGCGATGCAGGCGACGATCTTCATGTCGTTTTTGGAGAACCCCGCAAGTTTCGTCTTGAGAATAACGTCGCGCACGTGCTTGTGGTGTTGGACGGGATCCACGGAATGGCCGGTATCGTGAAGCAGGGCGGCTGCCTGCAACAGAATTCCTTCGCGTACGCCGAGGGCATGTAGCGGGGCTGTGGCATCGAAGAGCTGCATAGCCAACGCGCGGACGTGGGCGGAGTGCGCCGGGTCGGGGTCGAGTTTTGCCGCCAACAGTTCGGCTTGTTGCAGGCCTTCATCCATGGTCGAATGCTCGCTCATCGCGCTCCGTGTTTGTGTGTTTCGCTCACTTCTGTCCTGCGTTGCGCACCGTGCTCAACGACAGGTCGATGAATTGCGCGCCCGCGGTCTGAGAGCAGTGGATAGCGATCACGTTCTTCTTTCCAGGCTCGAAGAGAGCCTTCTTGCCCTCGGACAATACGATCCGTTCGTACGCGGTGAGGTAGCCATTCTTTTCGAGGAGCAGTGAACCGTTCACATACACTTGGGCGTCCTCATCGTGATGCAGGTCGAGCCAGGCAGTCTGTTCCCTGAAGTCTTTGGGAATCGCGATCTCTGTGCGCAGCCAGATGTCGGGGGTCGTCCAGTCGGTGCCGACGAGAGCGCCCGGCGTACCCTTTGTCCCAAAACCTGCGGGGCCGCTTTTCCACGTGGCGTCTTTGAACTCGGGCTTGGCCCAATCCGCGCCGGGGTCGTCGGTGGTGTATTTCCAGACGTGGCCGTCTGGGCCATGCTTGACGATATCGAAAATGGACTCAACAAGGGAATTGACGGCTTTGGCCGCTTTTGTGGGCAGGGTGGAGCCCGGTGTCAGTTGAATGAGGAGTGTAGGATCGGCGGGATAGCCGCCCATGGTCGCGCCATAGAGGGCGAGTCCGCCGACGTGGGCAGCGTCACTCTTTACCTCAAATCGCACGACAATCGGCTCGTTCTTCTTGAGCGAATTCTTGAGTGCGGCGAGCGCTTCCCCTTCGAGCGGTACATTAAGAACTTCGCCGCGCGAGCCGTGATGGAGTCCGGCAACATGGGACAGAACGCCCACCGCGTCCGCGTAGTCGTTGGGGAGCGCCACGGTCTTCACCGGCACGCCATTCACGAATAGCGTGACCTCCGTGGGCCACGCGTTTGCATCGGTCTGCGGGTAGTCCTGGGCATGTTTGCGTTGCGGCCAATCCTTGCGCTCATCCTGCGACTGCGCGGCCAGCTCCGCGACGAGACGGACGCCATCGATGGATTCTGGGTCGAGATCGGATGGAAGCAAGACGCGATAGGAAACGTGCCCACTCTTGTATCCGCTGATCTTCCCCGGGCACTTGGGAGGAATTGCGCCCGGTTCCGCGAACGTATACTCGCTGAATGAGTCCACGGGGAACGAGGCCGCATAGAGGCCGGGGGCATCCCACGACTTGCCGCCCCTGACGTGAACGACGCAATAATTGGCAGCGATACGTTTCCCGTCCTTTAGGACTTCTGCGACGACGCTGATGAGCCCGTCGGCGCCGGGGGCCACGAAGTCGAACGAACCTTGCGGCGTGACGGCGTAGGGTTTGGCATCAACGACGGGGCGTTCTACCGCCGGAATCATATCGGACCACGCCTTGCCGTCAATCGCAGTTCCCGCGGCGGAGAACCGAAGCACTAGTCCGCTCTGTTCGGACCAATGGCTGAGCAGGACAGGAATCTTCACGGTGTCGCCGGGCTTTACGACCTGATATGGCGGGCAATCAAGAACAGGAAACTCGGCCCCTTGCAGGTCCGCGACTTTGATTTCCGCCGGATATCCGAAGACTTTGTCCGTGCGGTCGTAGTTCATGAACCCGTTGTGTTCCCACTCGATGTCTTCGAGTTCCGTGTATACGTACCCGCAAATCTTGTTGTGTTTGCGCAGCAGGTTGGTCAGAAAGAGGAAGACCCAGGAGATGTCGCGGTCGCCGGAACCCGCACTGACGCCGCCATACTCGGAGTTGATGAGGGGCGCTGTGTCTTGTTTCCAACCTCTGCTGTAGTTGAATTCGGAACCGGGGAAGGTCTTCTCGACGATTTCGTTGATGTTGCTAGCGGCGTCTTCAAACCGGTCGGTGTAGAAATGCCATGAGTTGATGTCGGAGACGACGTGGTCGTAGTTGCAGGCGGAGTTGTCCTCGATCAGACGCGTGGTATCCAGCTTCTTCGCTTCGTGGAACTTTTCGGCCACCCAATCTTGCGTTTCCTTGTCATACCCTTTGTCTCCGATGCCCCACGTTTCGTTGAACAAGCACCAGGAGAACACGCTGGGATGATTGAAATCGCGGGCGATTTGCGCGCGCATGATTCCTTCCCAGGCGGCGCGCGAACGGTCGGACTTGGTCCACCAGTTGGGGACATCGCTCATGATGAGGACGCCGAGTTTGTCGGCCCAATACAGGGCGCGGGGTTCTTCCGTCTTGATGTGAATGCGAAGAAAGTTCAGACCGAATTCCTTGGTCTTCTCGTAATCGCGGCGGATGTAGGCGTCGTCGGGGTGCGTGTGAATGCCGTCTGGATTGAAGGACTGATGGAGCGCGCCCCGGAGATAGATGGGCTTGTTGTTGAGCAAGATGTACTCGTACGCACTGCCGTCGTACGTGCCTCGCGAGACCTTGCGCATCCCGAAGTAGGTCTTGGCCGAATCGACGACCTTTCCATCTTGCCTCAACTCGACGACCGCGTCGTACAGGTTGGGCGAATCGGGCGACCACAACGCGGGGGTCGGGATGGAAACGGTTACGCTGCCGGCATTTTCACCGGTATTGCAGGCGAGCGCCTGTCTCGCGGACTGTGTTTGTCCTTCGTGGGTCGCGGTCACAGACAGTTCATAGGAACCGGTG
>JBAZRU010000803.1:0-3170 GCA_041662805.1 Candidatus Hydrogenedentales bacterium
ATTCGTGCCTTCTCGCGGTCGAGCAGTTCCCGCACGCTGTCGGCAACTTCAATGATGTTCTGCCCCGTGCGCTTGGAAATGGCCAGGGTCACCGAAGGCTGCCCATCGACGCGGGACTTGGAGTCGATATCCTTGAAACCGTCGCGAACGGTCGCGATGTCCCGGAGATAGACCACTCCTTCGGGGCCCGACTTCACCACCAACCCCGTCAACTCGTCCGGTGTCTTGAACTCGCCCGGAGTGCGCATGAGAAATTTCGCTTCGCCCAGATCCATCGTGCCGCCGGGCGTATTCACGTTCTCGAGTCGCGTGATCTCGACGAGGTCCGCCATCGAAATGCCGTATTGGGCCACCCGTTCCGGATCGACCTCGATCTGGATCTCGCGTTCCACGCCCCCGATGATCTGCGCGTCTAGAACGCCAGGGACGGCCTCCACAAGATCCTCAAGGTCTTCCGCCACTTCATTGAGTACGGGAAGCCCCACATTTCCCTTCAGCGAGACCAGCACAATCGGCAACTCGCCCAGATTGATTTCGTTGATTAGAGGGTCGTCGGCGTCCTCGGGAATGTCGGGTTTCGCCAGGTCGACTTTGTCGCGGACTTTCTGCAGGGCATCGTCGATCGCCGTGTCCGGTTCGAACTCGATGACTATGCTCGATGCCCCCTCGACGCTGTTCGAGGTCATCTCCTTCACGTCGGACAGGCCCGTCAACTTGCGCTCGATGGGAACCGTCACTAAGGACTCCATGTCCTCGGGGGATACACCTTCGTACGTGGTCGAGACAACGACATAGGGGACGATGATCTCGGGGTTCGATTCGCGCGGAATGACTGCGTAGGAAAACCCGCCGAATATGACGATGATTACGAGCAACACGTACACCGACGTGCTGCGGTCCACGGCAATATCTATGATTCTCACGGTTGAGTCTCTTGCACCTTGACCGGCTCGCCTGGGCGCACGTCATGCTGGCCCACAACGATGAGGCGGTCACCGGGTTGCAGACCAGATGTAACTTGGACGCTACTTCCCTTAACCACGCCTGTTTGGATTTCGCGCACGGCCGCGTTTCCATTGTCCTCGACGAACACGATTCGTTTGTCGTCGAGAAGGGCGCTCGAGAAGATTGGAATGACGATGCAGTCGGGATAGACCCCCCGGACCAGCTCGGTTCGGGCAATCATGCCGGGTTTGATTTGGCCATCCGTGTTCTCGACCTCGATTTCCGTGAGGAACGTATGAGTCGAGAGGTCGGCCGTTGGAGCCATTTTCGAGATGGCCCCTGCAAAGTCCCTGCCCGGCATGGAATCGAGCAAGACCTTCACCTTGTCCCCCACCTTGAAGCTGAGGATGTCGCGTTCCGGCACGCCAACGCTCACCTTCACCTTTTCCAACTGCACGAGCCGCACCAGCGGCTTTCCAACATCCGTAAATTCGTCTTTCTCCATAAACGTGCGGTCGACGGTCGCGTCGAACGGCGCTTTGAGAATACTCTTGTTGAGTTGAATCTGGAGCGAGCGAAGATTGGCCTCCGTGACGTCGCGATTGGCTACGGCGCTATCCTTACTCTGAACGGCCGTCACGCCGCGCTCGACAAGCCGTTGCGCGCGATCGAAGTCCTGCGTCGCAAGCCGGAACTGCGCCTCTGCTTGGTCGTACGCGGCCTGAATGCTCTCCGTGTCGATCTGGAAGAGAACCTGTCCGGCCTTGACAATATCTCCATCGTCAACGCTCTTGATCTCGATCTTGCCGCCGATTTCCGCGCTGAGAGTCACGTCCTTCCAAGCCTCAACCGTTCCTGTGAGCTGCAGAGTATCTTCCAACGTCGTGCTCTTCAGTACCTCGACTTTGACGTTTGGGATCTTCACGGCGTGGTTCTCGGTGGCGGCCTTGACCTGCTCGACTTCTTTGTCGACGCCCGTGGCCATCCGCCCCCCCGCAGACTCAAGCATCGTGCCCACACTAACGGCGATGGTCCGCCAGCCAATGGCCGACAGGACAACTAAGAAGCCCGCGGCAACAACCAGAACGCAGACCACAAGCGTGATAATCGATTTCTTCATACTGTGTTGACCATGTCAGTGCGACGCGGCGCAGTACCGGCTCTTGCCTGCGTAACCGCATGCGCCATCTGTGTTGTCCCGCCCGTTATAGGTTGGCGGGTGCTGTCCTAGAATAGGCCCCCTCAAGGAAAATGTCCACCAGACTCTCACCCAGCGCCTTGGAGAGCACCATGTGAGGCCGATTGATCTTGGTCATTATATGCATGTCCATCATACCGCAAAAGGCCATGGCAAGGATATTGGGGTCGCGGCCCGCAAATTCTCCGGATGCCACCCCTTCTTCCATAATTGTGACGATGCGCGTAAAGCGGGACTCCCACAGGGCATCCTTGTCCAATTTCGGAGCCTGCATGCGCGGCGCGAAGAACGTATGGAAGATCAATCTCACTACCTGGGGCGAGCGTTCCGCATGCTCGAACGCGTTCGACAGCACGCTCTTCAGGCGGTCGCGAAACCCGACAATCCCCACGAGTTCGCGGTCCATATCGGCAACCAGCTCGGTAAACCACGTTTCCACCAAGCGGCGAAACAGTTGCTCCTTGTTCTCGAAGTAATAGTAAAGAACAGGCCTGGTCACCCCGGCGCGCTCAATGATCTCGCGAATGCTCGTGCCCGCATATCCCTTCTCGGAAAAGAGGCCCAAGGCACTCGCCAAAAGGCGCTTTTCGGCCTCGTTCGCGGTGCTCACCTCGTCAGGAACACGATCAACGCGTGTAGTCATCGGCTCTCCGTTGGACCGAACGGTCGATAAAGAGACTTATCCTAGGCAAGATTCCCCTGGAAGAACAACCCCAATCTCGCGCCTTCGCGAGGCTCGCAGCCCTTCCAGCAACTTCGTTCTTGCCCATCGTTGGACAGCACGCGCACTTCAGCTTTCTTGTCCATGTGCGCCTCGAATCGCCACCAACCTTGCCCGCGGGGACATCCTACCCCGCGTTGTCCGAAGAATGATAGCAGGAATCGGCAAGGTTTCGCACTCTTCCGTCAACTGCCCTATGCACGCCCGACTCTCCGCCCTAGGCTTCTGCATTGGCATTTGGCAACTTTGCGGTGCGTTGCTCTCCAAAGGCTTCCATCAAGGCTCGAAAGGGTCGAGAAAAGGACT
>JBAZRU010000804.1:0-3165 GCA_041662805.1 Candidatus Hydrogenedentales bacterium
TTCCCGTTGCTTTTCGATGCGGAGAGAAAGAGCATGCACTCGCTTGGTCCGAATGCAATGTATTCGGTGCGGGCCATGATGCCCTTCTGGTCAAATAGCGGCAGCTTGTATGGGCCCTGCCACGTCGTGGCGCGGTCATACGAGTAATAGAATCGCGATTCGCCCGCATTCGCGCTCGACATCCGGGCCGTCAACGCGAAGCCGTCGTGCGTGAAGTCAATGCCTCCGGGGCATTCGGTTGCGGGTTTGATGCCGACGCCCGGCAGTTCCTTCCCGTGCAGCGCCTCGCCTTGTGGGATGAGGTATCCCTGTGCCGCGGGGTCTTCGATGGTCCATGTTTCGCCTCCGTCCACGCTCCGCGCGAGCAGATGCGGTCGATGTTGTGGCGTTCGGGGCCGAGGTCTTTGTAGTACCCCCGGCTAAACCCGACGACAATCTCGTTGTCCCAGATCCAGATGCCGTGGTTGGCGGGCCAGCCGCCGAAGCGGCCTTTCTCTTTGTAGACGGTCGTATGCTGCGGCGTCTGGGCATAGGCAGCGCCGCAAACCGCCATCAACGCGATGCCGTGGACTGCGATGATTCGCTTAACCATACTTCGCTCCTCTCCGGTCCGGCGACGCCATTACAAGCCGAATTGACGAAAATGATGGGCAAAGTGAACGCCATGGACGCGCTGCCAATAGGCCAGCGTAGTGGGCCCCATGAGCGGACTAATGGTCGTGCGCTTGGGGTCGCGGTCGGCCGCATCGGCGAATCGTTTCAGAGCATCCGTCATGAGTTTCATCTCCAGCCGGAAATCGTCGCTCGGCTCCGGCGTCCAGGTGGGCGGCGCTTTCAACACCCCGCCGGGCCACCGTGTGAAGACACGAAAGAAGAGAGTACTCAAGATGTACCGCGAGAAGAACGTGCTCTTGTCTACTTCGGGGACTTCCCCCAGCGACACCTCCAGCACAAACCGGATGTGCCGCAGCAACCCCGTGGGGGTCAGTTTGCCCCACTTGGGCGTGGTATCGGCCTTCAAGGCCTTGAATCGATCGACGAAGGCACCCAAGGTTTCACGGTTAAGTTGCGTCATACTGCCTGCTCTCCGGCTCCATGTCCCGCCACCTGCATTGACGAAGAGACAATAGACGGTCCGGCGGGACCGAATCAAAGCCGGTGCACCGCGTGCATCATCGATGCGCGGTCAAGTCGCCGGCTATGCCTGTGGCGGGAATAGAGGATTTACCACAGTACTACCACGCATTAGCTTGACCTTCCCCCTCCTGTTTCGGTACCCTTTCCTCCCGACACTGCGCATAGCCGCGCGAATCCGTAACGAATCAACCTCACGCAGGAAACCTTTAGTGAAAGCCACCCTTGCACTTGAGAATGGCGCAGTCTTCGAGGGAACGGCCGTAGGCGCCGAGGGCGAATCCTACGGCGAACTCGTGTTCAATACGAGCATGACCGGGTATCAGGAAATCCTCACGGACCCGTCGTATGCCGGCCAGATCGTCACCATGACCTACCCGTTGATCGGCAACTACGGGGTGAATCCCGAAGACGTCGAGTCGCGCAAACCATTTGTCGAAGGGTTCGTGATGCGCGAATGTTGCCATACTCCGAGCAACTGGCGTGCAACGCAGAGCTTGCCGGACTATTTGAGGGAGCACGGCATCGTCGCCATCGACGGCGTCGATACGCGCAAGATCACCAAGATGCTCCGCACGGAAGGCGCGAAGAAGTCGGTCATCAGCACCATCGATCACAACCACGAAAGCCTCGTGAAGAAGGCCATCGCTTCGCAGGACATGGCCGGCAGCGATTACGTCAAGGCCGTCAGCGTCAAAGAGAGCTACGAGTGGAATCCCGGGTTCGAGGGCAAATACCGCGTTGTCGCCTTCGACTACGGCATCAAGTACAACATCCTGCGGCTATTGGAAGAGGCGGGATGCGAGGTGTTTGTGTTGCCCGCGACCGCGACCACCGAGGAAGCGCTTGCGTGCAAGCCCGATGGAATTTTTCTTTCCAACGGGCCAGGCGACCCCGCCGCGTTGCCGTACATCTACCCGACGGTGCAGGGGTTGTTCGGCAAGAAGCCCATCTTCGGGATTTGCCTCGGGCATCAGATACTCGGACATGCCTTCGGCGGCACGACTTTTAAGCTGAAGTTCGGCCATCGCGGCGGCAACCAACCGGTGATGAACCACATCACAGGGAAGGTCGAGATCAGCGCGCAAAATCACGGCTTCGCCGTCGACCCGGATTCGCTCGACACGTCGAAGGTGCGCGTCACCCACACCAACCTCAACGACAAGTCGGTCGAAGGGATGGAGCACCTCGAACTGCCCGTGTTCAGCGTGCAGTACCACCCGGAATCGTCGCCCGGTCCCCACGACAGCCGTTACCTCTTTGCGCGGTTCATCAAGATGATGGACGAGGCAAAGGCGGGGAAGTAGCAGGACGTTCGGCAGCTAAACTTCTGCGAACGGCAAAGCTGTCGCGCCGGTTCCCATCGGCAACCGCACGTCTCCCGAATGTATCAGGTAACCTGACGAAGCTTTTGCCCCGAGGTCTTCCTGCAACCTAGCGATGCCTGCGGCCATTTCGGGTCTTGGGGTAGCAGTGGCCTTAATCTCAATCGGAATCAGCATTCCGTCGTGCTCGACGAGCAGGTCCACTTCTTCGCCGGTTGATGTCCGCCAATAGTAGATGACCGGTTCTTCCCCGCGATTCGTGTAGGCCTTGACCACCTCCATGACCACGGCAGTCTCGAAGAGCTGGCCCGCCATCGGACCCGCCGCCGCATGCTCGGGATCGCGCAATCCAACGAGGTGGCACAGCATACCGGTGTCAGCAAGGTAGATCTTCGGACTCTTCACCAGGCGCTTGCCGATATTGGCGAAGTAGGGCCGGACGATAAGCACCTGATGCGATGCCTCCAACACGGACAACCATGCTTTTACGCTATTGACGGAAATTCCCAAGTCGCGCGCCACATCGGAAAGGCTAAGTATCTGGGCGCTTCGGGCGGCGATGGCGCGCAAGAAGTTCTGAAACAGGGTCAAGTCGCCCACATGCCGCAACGTGCGCACGTCGCGCTCAAGGTATGTTTGAATGTAGCTCGCATACCAGAGCCGGGAATCCAGGTCAGGTTTCGCGTTCAGTTCCGGATACGCACCT
>JBAZRU010000805.1:0-3164 GCA_041662805.1 Candidatus Hydrogenedentales bacterium
TTCGCCGGTCTTCGCCAAGTCCGGCGACTCCGTCACGACCAACTGGGTGGTGGCCTGTTTCTTCGCGAGGGCATTCGTAAGCATATCGACGTATTCGACTTTGGCGGACGCCACCGGAAGGACCCCGTTCGCACACGGGTCGATGTCTACTTCCAAGAGGATGTACTTCGTCTGCCCCGCCGTCAGTTGGCCAAGCCCGGCGTAGACAGTTTGCCCCTGCACCGACGCCTCGCGTCCCATCGCACGAATTGGATGGATGTGCGGGTCCAAGGTGAGCGAAATACTCAGATTCTTGGCAACAACGTCGGCAATGTCCTGGGATTCTTCCGCGAACGCGCTGAGAACGTCCTGGGGCCGTTCCGCAAACAGATGGTTGCCATCGCTCTTCGCGGCGAGGGTCGCCATAAGGTTCTCGTTGAAGTCCAGGCCCACGCCAATGGTCGTGACTGAAATCCCGGATTGCGCCGCGGAAGCGCCCAAGGCCCCGAGCTCGGCAGGCGTGCTCGGACCCACATTGGCGAGACCGTCCGACAGCAACACCACGCGATTCACGTGCTCCTTGTCCAGAAACTTCTGTACCTCGCCAATTCCCTGCACAACACCCGCATACAGCGCGGTATTGTTCCGCGAGTAGAGGCTACGAATCGCGGTGCGGAATTTGTCGCGGTCCGCAAGCTTCGTCGCGGGAACCAGCACATCAATCTGGTCGTCGTACGCGACGAGTGAGACGATGTCGTTGGCATCCATACGATCCAACATCAGGATGGCTGCCTCTTGAACGTTCGACAGCTTTGCCCCTTGCATGCTACCGGAACGGTCCAGCACCAGCGCCACATTTGCGGGAACGTGTCTTCCTGCACTCTCAGGGCTAGCGTTGGGGCGTTCCCCAACAAGCGCCACGCGCACATATCCTTTCAGCCGCTGATTCACGGGGATGCACGAATCGCCCATTGCAACTTGAACGCTGACATCCGCATACAGCATCTCGACAAGCAGCAGCGGCAGTACCGCGCCAAGCGCGAGAAGCCGGGACATTCGCCGGTCCAGATTCCATGGCCTTTTCATTTCCAATCTCCTTTCCTGGCAGGCACGAGGTCTTGGCCTTGGAGCCAGCCAAGGGAAGTGCTTGCCACTCGCGTGTTCGACTCTGGTTAGTAGTCAAACGAGAGGAGCACTTGGGGACAGAGTCGTTCCAACAATGGGGAAGGGAGGGGTGAGTGTGTATGAAATGCGAACTCCGTTCGGCTCAGGGCGGGTGAGGCAATCCTAGGTCGCGGCGCGCCGAGGACACCAGCCAATCCATCAACTCCACGCGGTCTTGTTGGGGTGCCGGGGTACCATGGTCGCCCGCGTACACGCGCTCTACGACTTCGAACCCCGCATTGCGCAAACGCCGAATATCGATTGCCGTGCTGTCGGCGTTGAAATCGCCCTGGCCATACAGGAATACGACCCGCGCCCCCGGACGGGGAAAATCGCACGTTTGAGGTGTGCCGAATGCAACCTGCAACAACCCCGCGAAAAACTGCGGCTGTCCGCACATGCAGTCCCAGTTTGTCCGGGCGCCTCCGCTTGCGCCAAAGGTGAAACCGAGCCGCTGGTCTAAGCGCAGGCTGGGGAGGATAGTCGCGAATGCCAGTTCTTGCGCGTACTTGTTGAACTTATACGTGTCGTTCGTACTGTTGTTGATTGCGACAATAAGCATATCAACGGATTCCGCGTAGTCTGCGAAACCTTGGAACCCTGGATTGCCACCAGGCATCGAGATCATGAGTCCCGGGAAGAAATCGGTGGGGCGTTCCTGATAAGCCATAGGGATGTACACGTCAATCGTGTATTTCGAATTGCCTTTGCACGGAACCACTTGATAAATGCCCGGCTTCCAGTCAGGGACGCCGTCGATGGCCGTCAGCTTCCACTGCTCGGCGGGATGCACTTGTCCCGGCTTTGTTGCAGGCATCTTGGCTTCTGCAAGAAGCACCGCCCGTTGCTTTTGGAGTAGATCCTCACGAGCCAGATTGCGCTCTCTTTCCAACTCCTCTCGAACCGGTGCGACTCGCTTCTTGTACTGCCGTAATTCGGCATCGGTCGTCGGTCGAGCAGCCGAGCCTGGTGCATCGATTCGACGCACGTAGTTGATCGCAAGGACAAGGACTGCCGTCCCAATCACTGCAAGGATTGCCAGCCGCACGTAAAGGCTTTGGCTTCGCGCCGGTATTGGAGCCGTTTGCACAGGAACTGGCGCGGTTTTGGGGACTTCCTGAGGCGGCGAAATCTCGCCTCGTTCAAGCGCCTCAAGTTTTGGGAGCAGGCTTCGCCCCCGGGGAGCACCGAGGAAGTCGATGAGGTATTCGACTGCTTTGCGGGCTTCCGCCGCGCGACCAAGTGCAATCAGGCAGCGCGCCTGCGCATAGAGTGTGTCCCGATTGTCCGGGAATTCGGCATTAAGGGTCTCGAGCAGTTGCAGAGCCTGGCGGAAGTCACCCTGACGAAATAAGGCATCCGCCTGCTTATACAATTGCTCAGCGTGCCGTGCGTCCACGAGTCTCCTTACTTCTCCTCAAGCAGACTACCGAGCCGCGCCATTGGCGGACGGCCTCAACTCCCTAGGGCTTCGCGGATCTTTCTGGCGAGGGCCTCCTCCGAGAATGGCTTCTGAAGGAAATGCACGCCCTCGTCCAGTACGCCCTGGTGGGCAATGACGTTGGCGGTATAACCGGACATGAACAAACACTTCAGTCCCGGCCTGATTCCGCTAAGGTGCTTCCATGTTTCGCGTCCGGTCATGCCCGGCATCACGACGTCCGTCATCAGAAGGTGGATCTCCCCCGAATAGGCTGCCGCCACTTCGATGGCCAGCGCGGGGCTTCCTGCGGTCACTACCGTGTATCCAAGCCGCTCCAGCATGCGCTTGGCGAGCTTCAGAAGAGATTCCTCATCCTCCACCACCAGCACGGTCTCTGTTCCGTAGGGAAGCTCCCTGGCCGGGCCCATGAACGCCACCGGCTCCTCACCGGACTCCAGCAAGGGGAGGTAGATCCGGAACGTGGTCCCTTGCCCCGGCTCGCTGTACACATTTATGAAGCCGCTATTCTGCCTCACGATGCCGTACACCGTGGCCAACCCCAGGCCGGTTCCCTTTCCGACCTCCTTTGTCGTGAAGA
>JBAZRU010000806.1:0-3156 GCA_041662805.1 Candidatus Hydrogenedentales bacterium
CGGGGACGTGACAGACCCGTCGATCGCCATGGACCTGATATCCAAGACGATCTCGGCTTTGCAGGAGCTTCTGCGGGACGGGCGCCCGGCGGAGGAAGTCGTCTTCCCGAGCTTTAACGCAATGGCTACCGAAAGCAAAGCCTCTCCCGAGAGTCCGGACGGCAACGACGACCCGGCCGAGGCCCGCTTGGTAGCACTCGAAGACGCAGTTCCGGAAATGGAAAGTCTGTTGACCGACGCGGACGTGCGCATGGTGGCTCTCGACAGTGATCCTTCCGACAAAGAGTGCTGCCGCGCGACCTTCCGATTGCTTCATACGGTAAGTGGCTCGGCCGCATTTTTGGAAATGCATTCCATCGAAGCATTGGCGCTGGCGTGCGCGAACCTGCTAGAACGGTCCATCAGGGATGAGGTCACCCTCGCAGGCGGGAATATCGACCTCATGTTGAAAGCTGTATCGTGCATGAAACACACGCTTCAGCATACCGCCGACCTTGGTTTGGGCGACGGCGAACACGTCGAGGAAGAGCACGCCTCGGACCTGTCGGAACGCTTGCGGGAAGCAGCAGAAGGTACATGGAAAGATCCGGGGAAAACGGTAGAGGCAAGTTCCAGTATCCTCTTGGGCGACATCCTCGTTGAGAGCGGGATTGCGGACCGCCAAACGGTAGAGCAGGCCATTGCCGGTCAGCGCATCCATCCCGACGACGTCGAAACCTGCAAGATTCTTGTACGCCATGGCGTGATCACGTGGCCGCAACTGGCACAGGCAATCTCGACGCAAGCGCAAAACGACGACAAACGCCCTATCGATGCAGTATTGATCGAGTTGGGTGTGGCCACACGAGAATCCATCGACAGCGCCATGAAAGACATTCATGCCGTCGACAAGGCTCCTTTAGGAGAGATTCTGATCCGAAAGGGCACTGCAAACGCCGAGGATGTGGCGGCCGCTCTTCGCACGCAACGACAGCTCCGGCAAGGAGTCATCGAACTCAAGGAAGCCGTCAAAGTAGACGCGGAGCGCCTGGACAGACTGATTGACTTGATTGGAGAATTGGTCATCGCCGAATCCATGGTTTGCCAAGCTCCCGAGATCCTGGAGAATGCCTCGCCTTCCATGATTCGCCAGATCAATCGCTTGGACAAGATCACTCGGGAACTCCAAGAAATCGGCACGGCGTTGCGCATGGTTCCCGTGAAGGCGACGTTCCAGAAGATGGCGCGTCTCGTGCGCGATCTTGCCCGAAAGGCCGACAAGCAAATCGAGTTTGTCATGACGGGCGACGACACCGAACTCGACAAGACCGTGGTGGACAAGATTGGAGATCCGCTAGTGCACATCGTGCGCAATGCGGTCGACCATGGCATTGAGTCGACCAAGGATGAGCGCATTGCCGCGGGGAAAGGCGCCATCGCGCGGATCGAGTTGAGGGCGTTTCACAAAGGCGGAAGCATTCACATCGAAGTCCAGGACGATGGCCGCGGACTGGACAAGGACAGGATTCTGGCCAAGGCGCGGGAGCGGGGGATCATTTCCGAAACGGATGTTCTCTCCGATGAAGATACGTGGGCGCTGATATTCGAACCCGGGTTTTCGACCGCCACAACGGTTACGGATGTCTCCGGACGTGGCGTTGGAATGGACGTTGTACACAGAAACATCGAACTGCTGCGCGGTCAAGTCGACATCAAGAGTGAGAAGGGCAAAGGCGCGACGTTCTCCATTCGTCTGCCCCTCACCTTGGCTATCATCGACGGGATGGTGGTGCGCGTAGGCACGGAACGCTACATCATTCCCACTCTGGCGGTGGTCCGCTCCATTCGTCCGCAGCCGGGCGACTTGCTGACCGTGGTGCAGCGTGGAGTCATGCTTAAGCTCCAAGGCGAATTGATTCCTGTGTTCGTTTTGAGAGAGTTATTCAATGTGGGCAACGGCATTCAAGCCAACCAGTCGAACCTAATCGTCATCGTGGAGGACGAAGGGCGTCGAATGGGTCTGATCGTTGACGACCTCTTGGGGAAGCAGCAGACTGTAATCAAGTCGCTGGGAGAGACGATGCGCGGACTGCCCGGAATCGCCGGGGCGGCCATTATGTCCGATGGCAACGTTGGCTTGATATTGGATGTAGCAAGTCTTATTCGGATGGGGACTTCAACCGCCCCAGTCGATTCCGTGGAGCGCGAAGAGGAATCCGTCAGACCGAACTGAGCAAGAGAGAATTGGGAGCAGCGTTTCGAATGCGCTTAAGGCTAGAGTGCTTGCAGCGTCGCGAAGGAGACGGAATATGGCGAATTCAGTCGATGACATCTCAGGGAAAGCCAGTGGCGCTGTGTCGTTGGCCGACAAGGCAGGGCAGTATCTCACATTCGTCCTGGGTGAGGAGATCTACGGACTCGAGATTCTGAAAGTCCAGGAAATCATTGGAATGATGACGGTGACGCGCGTCCCTCGCACGCCTGAATATGTGCGCGGCGTGATCAACTTGCGCGGGAAAGTGATACCCGTGATCGACTTGCGCAGCAAGTTCAGCATGGAGGTCCGCGAAGACACTTCGCGCACGTGCATCATCGTCGTGCAGGTGAAGAATGCCAACCACCAAGTCACCATGGGCATAATTGTCGACGAAGTGTCGGAAGTGTTGGGTGTGGCCGGCGAACAGATCGAACCGGCCCCCTCCTTCGGCGCCGATGTGAAGACCGAATTCATACTTGGTATGGGCAAGGTCGGATCGAAAGTTGTCATGCTGCTCGATGTAGACAAGGTGCTTTCGTGGGGCGAAATAGCGTCGCTGAACCAGATACCCTAATCGTGCCGCTTCAGGCGTCGTTGGGCTTAGGCGGTCCAGTGGCGTTCGCGATCGGGAAAGGCGGGATGTATGCTCCCGAATGCGGGCGCCAGGCAAGGCGTCGTTGGTGAGATTGGGGCGGATCCGAATGAAGAGATGCGGAGCCAATCCTTGACAGACAGAATTGGATCGCGCGGAATGGCTTGCCGGATGTGCTTTCGCACCCAGCTCGAGAGTTGCAGATCGTCAACCGTTGAACTTGTGCAAAACGTGGCGGGACTGTTTCGATGACAACCGACATGGCATTCGACATTCGCGTATCCGAAGATCGCCTGTCGGTGATGTTGGTGTGCACGTCTCCGGTCAG
>JBAZRU010000807.1:0-3145 GCA_041662805.1 Candidatus Hydrogenedentales bacterium
ATCCCTGGTGTACTATGGCCTTTTGCAAACGATGCTTTAGAATACCAGTGCAAACCGAGCGGCGCGGCGTCACGCAAACGTTTCGCGCGATGGAAAGTTGAAGGAGAGGTTCGCCTCCACCTTCGAATGAACATTCAGCCAGGCCACGAGTCCGAAGTGTGGCAGCATGTCTTGCCCGTGGGGGCCGTGAAACAGCAGCGGACTTTGTCTCCTGAGAGCTTTGTCTCGTTGGGGCACGAGGACCTAATCCTGCCCCACTCATCATTCATGCCGAACTCCAGTAAGTCACAGAACGACCTTGTGTCTCTGAAAGAGGTTCTTGGAAGAGTCCTTGGTCTTCAGTGGAAGCTTGTTGGCGAACCCCGGCGGAACTTCGCGCGTGTCTCAAAGCGGAAGATGCTCTGGAAAGCACTTTCTGATCCCCCTCCTGAATTCAGACGTATCACGCCGCTGATAGCGGCCACGATGGACGTGGAAGTACTCCTCGATAATTGCGAAGTCGTAAAGTCCAAAGGAAGATCGATTTCCATTTCCGAACGATACGAACGGTCAATCGCGTCCAAGTTTAAGGAAACAAGTACGGAGACTTCGGTATGGTGCTTGCGCAAATTGCTCGTGAGTAGGCACATGCTGAATTCGTTTGCGCAAGTGACCGCGCTCTGGCGTGAGAAGCTACGCGACTACTCCGACGCCAATCGTATGATCGAACTGGCCGATTCGTGGATAACGTGGTTGAACGCCCTGAGGGTGCAAGTGGCCAACGGCGCGACTTCGGCGGAGATCGAAGAACTGATACGGTCCTTCACTGTCCCCTTTGGTCAGGCTGTTGTGCAGCGATTTATTACAGGATTCCACATGAGTGAAGCCACGGACTTCACGGCGGAATTCAAGGGGGGCCTTTCTAAGGTGCTTACGGGGCTGGACGGCCTCATGAAAAGTGTCCTTGCATTAGTTGGGCCGCCTAGCCACATCGGCGCGCTAACCTTGACCGGGTATGATCCTAGAGCGTTTATCGAAGTCAAGACAGTCAGCGACCCAACCACAAGAGCGGAGTTTACGTTTGCAGTTGCAAACATCAATTCAACGCACCTAGTACATCCGCTCAACATCCATACCGTGCTTCACGAGATTCTGCACACAATTCCGAACTCCACGGAGTTCCAGGCAATTCTAGAAACTTTGGCGCACGGTCCCGAGATAGTCGAGCTACTTAACGTTGACGAACGGGACGATGAAGACGGTTTAATGCGGATTCGTATCGAAGAAATCATAGTGGAATACCTATTGGCATTGCTTGTGTTCGGTGAATCGGGTATTCGGAATTCAAATGAGGAGGACTATCGTTACTCCCATTCTTACTTACTGCAGGTCGCGATTCATCCTGAGTCCTATTCGTATACACCCGAGATTAAACGTCTGTTTTTGCTCGACAACATTGCTCGGGGTTTTGTCGTCCAGAAGATGCTACGTGAATCCAAGAATGTTGCTGCTCCGATAGACTGGAGTTCTGTTCGCGAGGACTTTCTGGCGTGGTGGGGCCGAAATCAACGTTTTGTTCTTTCGGACTTCGATGACGCAGTCGAATTGGGCGTACTGATGGCTGATAAGCTCAAGAACCAACCAGACGAGTGGGCGCAACGCATACACACAATCCGCAAGGCTGTTGCCATGTACTTCGGTACTGCGGATCCGGACAATCCCAAGTCCTCGGCAAATCTGCGCAAACAGTTCTACGAGGCCCTATCGGTCTCTAAGAGGCCGGATTTCGCGACCGGTACATCGCTAATGTTCGGCAAGCCGGTTCACATTGTGTTCTCGTCGGGTCCCGATGATCCAGAGCGTGATCTGCGCGTCAGGAGGCTGGAGTCATTGGTGGCCTATGTCCGCCTAATAGCCGGATTCTACGACGCCCTGGAGCCAATGCTTGAGCTAACACCAAACGGCCTATTGTTACTAAGGCGGTCCAACAATGAACTCGACTTCCGGGAGTGTGATCCGGTTCAGCGAGTATTAGTAAACTGCACAGCGGGAGCGTTGTTCACGCTGGGGGAAGAGTGGCATCACAAGTACTGTCAATTACGTATAGCATTTCTCAAGTCCATGTGGCAGCATGCCGAAGTCACTAAGAACTCCGAGATAAACTACTTGCTGAAAGAGAAGAGCCTTTCACCTAGCCTTCGTTCCCCAGCATGAGGCAAGTGGTAACGCCGGACGTGCGCCGGACGTGTGTGTAGTCGCGGACGGTCGGCTGCGGAGCAAGTTCCTGCGAAGACTGTTTTGCACCCCCGCCAAGGAGTGACTATGATGACGCGACGTGTTGGAAACCCAGGCACAACCAGGTCCAAATGCACGCATGTCCGCCTTGCCCGATGCAACAGAGCAGCCTTCGCCGGATATCTCGTTTATCGTGATTGGATACAACGAGGCGCGGAATCTTGCGGCTTGCTTGGAGTCCGTAAGGCGTTGTTATTTGCCGCGGACGTCCTATGAATTGATCTATGTCGACGGAGGGTCTACCGACGGAAGTGTTGGTATTGCCGACGGGGTAGGCGTCGACCTTGTGTTGGGCGGTGAGCGCCGGCGACGGGCAGCGGAGAATCGTAACCTTGGTGCGAAATCCGCGCGGGGCCGGTATCTCCAGTTTGTCGATGGCGACATGGCGCTGGACTCGGATTGGCCCGCGGCGGCAGTCGGGTTTCTCGATCTGCATCCCGAGGTGGCGGTAGCATACGGGAATCTCAAGGAGACCGACGCGCGCCTGCTGTTCCGCGTGATGCAACTTGACTGGAATCCACAAGAGGGGCCCGTCGCGACGTGCGGCGGCGCGGCGATGTTCCGGCGCGAAGCATTCGAAGCGGCCGGCGGGTTTCCTGAGGATGTCCGCTACGGCGAGGAGCCGCTGCTGTGCTGGCGGATACGCAACGAACAGAAGCGGCAGGTCTATCACCTCAATCGTCCCATGGCGTTGCACGACATTGGGTTCAGGCGCATCGAAGACTATTGGCGGCAGTATGTGCGGCACGGGGAGACGTATGCCGAGATCGCGGCGCGGTGCGCAGGCACCGACGACCCGATGTGGGTGCGCGAGCGCACCGCGAACTTCGGTTGGGCGGGGCTGATGCTCCTTGCGGTGGTTGCGCTGGCG
>JBAZRU010000808.1:0-3141 GCA_041662805.1 Candidatus Hydrogenedentales bacterium
GCTTGTGCAACATGGCAATAGATGCAGCCAGCCGGAGATTGGGCGCATTCACGTCCTTGATCATCGCGAGCGCATAAGTTAGGTCGTGTGCGCCATTCGGCGTCATGCGGAGATGCACGGTGATGCCCTTCTCCTGGGCCTGCGCGCAGATCTCTCGCACCGAGACGACGAAACCGGCCCGCGTCTCTTCGGCAGTCGTATTGGTTTCGGGAACGCGGTGAAGAGAGAGCAGCAGATCCCCCGCGCCCAGTACGTCCATTTTGGCGATTACATCGGTTATCGCCGCGCGGCTCGCGGTGTAATCGTCCGGAACGTTGTTGATGAGACGCAGATCGGGATAGAGGTTGACGCCGGAAGCAAGGTCGACGAAGAGGCGTAAGCCTTGCCGCTTGATCCATCCGGCTTCGGCGGCAATTGCGTTTGCGTCGCGTTCGTGCAGATACCGCCAATCGACATTCAGGCCGTCGGCGCGCTCGAAGAACGTGGGCCGCTCGAGGATGAACTCTTTGATCGTCCGCGCGCCGCTCATCGGCACGATGCGCCCGTGCTGGCGGGGCTGAGGCGCTACGTGGGCAATTTCCTGCACGCCTTGCTCCGCGACGCGCACCCGAAAAATGCGGACATCGCCGCCCGCGATGGTAGCTTTGTCGGACATGCCGAGTTGCGCTCCTTCGCTACCAAATGGAACGTAACCGGCGGCGGTCTTATCGGACTGATCGAGCGGTTGCTCTTCGATGGACTCGATGTTTCCGCAGTTCGAGGAGATCCAAGAGAGACGCTCTTCGAGTGAGTTGTTGCAGATGCCGAGGGTATAGTCGCCAGGAGCCCTGCGACAAACGATGAGGCTGAGACCTTCGGCCGTTTCGAAGAGCGCCTGTTCGCGAAACACACCATTCAGCACGGCGCGCACGTGATTGAGTATCGGGAATGGCTTGAGCAGCGGTTGATCGATTGGATTCTCGATCTGTTGCGTGACCACCGATTCGCTGGGCACTCCGAACGGCGTAGCGAGCACGGTGATTCTGCCTTTGCCTACAGGCAGGTTTGCCGCGGCAATCGTGTCGCCGCAACGGGCCTGAACGGTTGCGGACGCAGGCATGGTCACGGGCAGCAATGCAAACGGAGCGTCTTCGGTAATGGTCTTGTCGCCAACGCTTATCACTTGGCCTTTGGGAAAGGACAGCGCGGCACCCTGAACGGCGATGCCCGCGAGGCCATCCGGCCACTTGGCGATATTGCCCGCGGTGATGACGAGATGGCCACCCTGCTCGACGTAGGCGAGCAACTTGTCGCGCAGCTCGTTCCCGCCGGAGAGCTCGCCCGCGGCCACGACTACGGGATACCGGTTCAGCAGCCAGTTCTCGGCATCGGAGAGGAGGCAATCCGCGCTGTCGCCATAGGGCGTAGGCGTCATGAAGCCTGTTTCGTTGTGATAGTAGGAAGAATCCTGATACCCGGGGTAGAACATATCGAGGACATTGTCAGTGAGGTAATCGCCCGGAGCATACGGGATCGTTCCCCAAACGCGATACACGTCGCCGGAATAGAGATGCCTCGGAAACGACCAGCCGCAATGGAAATCGAGGAGCAGCGCAATTGGAGTCTGCATGACGCCTGCGTCGCCATAGGTGTCGATCCAGTCCTTTGCGGATTGCTGGATCTTGCCGACGGGCGTCAGGCCATTCTTGTCGATCCAGGCCGATTCAAATCCGACGAAGGCGCTGTTGTACAGGATGTGACTATACAGCAATCGCTTGAGAAGATTGAGGCTGGTGCCATGCGTAGGGCCGTGGTCCGGACCTGTACCTTCGCCATCGTAGGTCTTGTATCCCCAGCGGTTCCACACGGAGGCGTTGCCGAACCACAGCACGCCGTATTGCTTGCCCGCCCACGGATGAAGGAGTAATAGACTTGGCTGTTCGGCAGGGCCTGGGCGGTTTCCGCGCCGATGCTGGTGTAGATGCCTTCCTTTAGAAAGTAGTGCCCGAAGTTGAGCGAGACAAGGGTTGATAGCTTGTTACCGAGGTCGTTGCCCATGCGCTCGAAATGGCGTTGAAAATGGTAGTACTGCTCCAGACGATCCGATGAGATGGGATAGGTCTGGCTGGCGTAGCCGCCGATGTAACGGCCGTCCTGTTCGCCATTGTCCATGCCCAGCCAATGGTCGCCCAACTTCGTCTCCAGAGTTTCGAGCGTGGCCGCGGGAGGGATGAACTGCTCCCAACTGCCCGGTCCCGAGCCTGGGACATAACCCCAGAGATCGAACAAGAACAGGTTGCGGCGCTTAATCTCATCGGCAAGGTCGGAGACGTTCTCGGCGAAGATCATCGAACTGTGGGGCCAGACCACGCATCCGAGGTCGTGGGTCTTGGTGTAGGATTCGAGGTCTTCGGCATACTGAACGAGACGGTTACCTTCCAGCGAAAAGGCGCGTAGAGTGACGAATTGCGTGTGATTGCCGAAGGTGCCGTACGTGGGAGGTTTGACGTGTTTGCGCGCATAGTCGGGATGCTCGGCCGGGTCGGTGAGATGCATGTATACGCGGTGCGGGCTTTCCTGCTGGGCCTCTTGCGCCTGCACGGCCAAGGCAATCGCCATGACGCATAGTGTCAAACGAATTATCTGATGTGGCATTTGGGTAACCCCCTGCATAACGCAGTCGAAAACGCTAGGAAAGCAAGGTAGCCGATCGGAAGGCAGTGTGTCCATGGAGACGAATCGCCGTTGGACCGTCAGTCTCCGCTGGTTCCGGTTTCGGAAGAGACACGATGAAGGGTGTCAACTACTTCCTCAAGGTGAGAGAGAATGGGGTGTTGCCAGTCCAGGGAAAGCGCACGAAGCATCTCCGCATAAACCCACAGACTGCCTTCGCGTCCTCCGTTGAACCGCTGCCAAATGGCGTTGCCTTCGGTGCGCATATCGCGCAGCGTGGTCATGGCATTGTGGAGCTTGTCGGCGGCAATGATTAACCGAACCTCGGGCGAAGCGGTTCGCATGGTTTCGATAAACTGTTCTTTGCGTTCGCGCCATGGAGGCTTGGGCTTGACGAATGCATCCGAGCACGCGAGCACGAGTTCAGCCACCTCGTCCCCGAACGTCTCGCGAAGATCCGCGAGCGTCTTCAGGCCATCGCCGTCTTCC